>JBEBTM010000116.1:0-10166 GCA_040393745.1 Thermogutta terrifontis
CCAGACGTCGCGCACAGTTGCCCGCTCCATTTCCCAGAGGATTTTCAACACTTCGAATTCACGTTCCGTTGGAGTTTGCATGATTTTTGCCTGATCTACGGGTTGTTCAGTAACTATGGGCGTCATAATACTGGACGTTCAGTAGATTGTCAATGTTAATTTTCCGGCGCTTTTCCTAAAAAACCCCAATAGATGCGGTATTAACGTTAAAACGAACAAAGAAGGCAGTTTGCGTCGACATATTTCATTCTTGACCTGACCGGAGATATTTCGTAAAATGCCTGTAATATCGGCCTCAACGGATTGATGGCCGGAGTCTGGCCCTTTTGTTCTCAGACACGGAAGTCGTTCGCCATCAGGAAGTTCATTCGCACCCTCTGGCTCTGTTTCTGTTGGATGGCCCTGCTGATCGTCGTATTGGCAGCGGTCGGAGGGATTTGTGCGCTTTACCAGGCCAACGCCAAGATCCGGCAGCATGTACTCAAGGAGCTCGAGAGTTACTTTCCCGGCCTGGAAATCGATATCGGACAAGTCCAAATCGAGGAACAAAAAGGCATTTCGATCCGTCGAGTTGAATGTCATCTACCTGCCTCACCGGGACGCCCCAAGCGGCTTTTGGCTGTGGTCGATGAATTTTTCCTGGAATGCCCGGTAAGCATACCATCGTTGATCCGAAAAGAAGTTGCTATCCGTAAAATTCGTCTAAATTCACCGGTTATCCGAATTTCTCGCGCAGCCGATGGCACCTTCCCTGAATTGGAGCATCTGAAGCCTCAGGGCCAAAAGGTCAACCCCACGCCCGTCGAAATCCGGGACGGTACGATCCTGTTTGAAGACGTCCTTACACCCCAGTCGGTTCCGCTGCGGATTTCCGACATCGTTTGCCTGATTACGCCTCCGGAATATCTTGATACCAAAAATCTTACGATAGCCGATCTGGAAACGGCCGCACCGATTCCTGAAAGTTGGAAGGCCGTGGGGGCGTCCAAAGGCGACTGGTTCCGCCAACTCAATTTCGAGTTTTACTACGCCCCGGAAACCCAAAGCTGGAAGCTCAACGCCGCATGTCGCCAACTTGACTGGACGGCCCAATTGCTCCCTTATCTTCGAATGTCAGGTCCTTTGGGAGGCTCGCAGGAGCATCAGCAAACACTGGAGAGCTTTCAAGGCAGATTCGATTTGGACCTTGAGGCCGCTTCCGCACCTGACAAACCTTTCGGGATGGAGTTCGAGCTCAACGGACTCCTTTCTCAAGGTCGGGCGGAATTGACCGAGATCGGTAGAACACTGACCGAAATGTCGACGAAGTTCCGCGTTACCGACGATGGTGTTTCCATCGAAAAACTGTCCGGATTGGGTGAGGCGGCGCGGTTTGTTCTCTCCTATTCCCAAGAAGGTCTCGCGGAAATCCGCGGTGGCCGGATGGCGGCGACGTTACGCGGACTGGCGTTCGATCCCCATTTCGTCAAGATTCTTTCACCTTTCCTGAACGAATCCACGGAAACGCTGCTTGGTCGGTTCGACTACGACGGCGTGACCGATTTGGAAGCGTCGCTGTGTTTCAAGGATGGTGACTGGGTGCCGGAGCGGATTCACCTGAACTTGTCCGAACTGAATTTTTCGTTTCGTGAATTTCCTTATAAAGTCGAACGTCTCGACGGAACATTCACCGTGGACGCTTCGGCCCGGCTTGTTTTCCAACTCGTCACCCGGGCCGAGGATCCTTTGAAAGTCGAAATCAACGGCGTGTACGAAAACGTCTTCGACGATCCGTTCGGCGAGGTTAAAATCCTGGGACACGACGTCCCGATCAACGCCAAGTTGCTCGCTTCAATCCCCGAAGAAGTTCGCGAGGTCATCGAATCGCTCCATCCGACGGGAAAAATCAACGCGAATCTACTGCTCCGGTTGCCGCCGGGGACCGCGTCGATGGATAATCTCTTCGAAATCAGCCTGATCGACGTTTCCGTTTTGTACGATGAATTCCGGTATCCGGTCCGGGAAATCCAGGGCATGCTTCGCTTCGAGAAACAGGTTTGGAACTTTGAAAACCTCGTCGGCAGCAACGCCTTGGCGACGGTAAACGGTCGCGGTTTTCTCCGTCCCGTGCTGGTTTCCGACCAGGCGCAGTCGGGCGGCGCGGCGGCGGACGAATTCTACCTGGAGCTTCAAATCCAAGGACTTCCCGTTGATGACCAACTCTTCGCCGCCTTGGGCGACGCCGACAAGCAAGCGGTCCTGAAGGGCCTGCATGCCCGGGGAAACGTCAATCTCGATGCGAAAGTCCGGCTGCTCGCCTGGGAGGATCCGTCGCGTAAAAACGCTTTGAATCTGGGGTTTTCGGCCCGGCCGTGTCCGGGTTTGTCGATTCATCCGGAGCGGTTCCCTTATCGCATCGAAAATTTACAGGGTGAAGTATTCTATCAGGACGGTCGAATTTTCTCGCCGGAACTCAAAGGAACGGGTCGGCGACGTGAGACCCGATTCAGCGCCGGACTCGATTGCCGGTTCGCCGAAAACGGACAATGGCGATTGCGTCTGTCACCACTGACGATCGATCAACTGACCTCGGAACGGGAACTCCGGGAGGCGCTGCCGAACAATTTTCAGGGGTTCGTCGACAGTTTGAAGATCGAGAATCCGATCAACCTGAGAGGCTCGGTCGAATTCTCCAAACTGGGCGAATCGGCTCCGCTCCAGACCGTGTGGGATACGGTCTTGATTTTGCACAATAATAATCTGGAAATGGGAATTCCGTTGGAAAACATGTTCGGTACGGTCCGCCTGACCGGATTTTCCGTGGACGAGAAAGTTCGCGTGGCCGGACAGTTGAACCTGGATTCGGTCGCGGCTCACGATTTCCAGGCGACGGAACTGACCGGTCCGATTTTTTACGATGGTTTGGAGCAACCGCCGCGATTTTACATCGGTCAACCGGCAATGAAAGCCTTGGTCCCGCCACCGGATTTGGCCGCGATCCCCGCATTTCGGCAATCATCCTGGTTCTCCGAAAACACGACTCCGCAGCCGGTGCGGGGTAAGATTTTCGGCGGTCGTTTCTACTGCGAAAGCATCGTGCATTTGGATCAGATTATTTCGTACGGAATCAAGGCGGGACTTAGCGGGGCCGACCTGTCGGAAATCGCGAGGGAGATGGAGCCCGGTGCGAAATCGATCTCCGGCACGCTCAACGCCTGGGCCCACCTCGGCGGACACGGTCGAAAAATGGAAACCCTTCGCGGCAACGGAGCCATTGAGCTACGTAGCGCCAATATTTACGAAGCGCCGGGCATGGTCCGACTCCTGAGGGAATTAAGCATCCGGGAAAGCGATCCGAACTCGGGAGCGATCAAGTCGGCGGACCTCGATTTCCGGTTGGCGGGCAACAAGGTCTATTTCAACCAGATCGTTCTGGAAGGCGGCGCGTTTTTGTTACACGGTGACGGCGTGATGAATACCGAGAGCCGACAGATCGACTTAGCCCTGAAAACCCGGCTGGGAAATCGTCGGGCCCAGATTCCCGTGGTCAGTGACATTATCGGAGGCGCGGGCGACGAGTTGGTCCAGATTCAAGTGCGCGGTCCGCTATCCGATCCGACCGTAAAACAGATTGTCGCGCCCCGGCTTCAGCAGGTTTTCCTCCAAGGCGAAGACTCCTCCGGCGGCCAACCCGTACCGACACCTGCCCCGGTACCCGCGAAACGAGGCTTCTTTCCCTGGTAAAGAAGCGGGGCGAAGTTTCCGCACGATCATTCCTCGCTTTCCGGGTGAACGATTTTCGGCCAGTAGGTATCGAAGTCGAAGGCGGGCGAGTTGTCACCGTCGTGGCAAGTGATGCAATGCTTCTTGGCGACGTTGTCCGCCAGGGGCAATCGGACCGCTTTTCGCAGTTTTTCCTGCAAGGCCGTGTCGCCGCCCTTTTCGGCCGCACAATGCTTTTCACCGGGCCCGTGGCAGGTTTCGCAGCCGACCTCCAAAAGTTCAGGCGTTTCTTTCGTTCCTCGGAATCCGTTTTCGTACGGCAAAAATTCGCTCGGATGCCATCCCACGACATGGCAGGCGATGCACTCGGGATCATGCGTTCGCGGCGGGATCGACGTTTCCGCCAGCGACTTCCACGCTTCGGCATGCTTCGACTTCCGCCAGACTTGGTACGACGGTTCATGGCAATCGGCGCAAATTTTCGAACCGACGAACTTTCCGTTCTCGGCGGTCCTGCGATCGGGAATCGGCTTGATTCCCAAGCCTTCGAAGCCGGTTTCTTCAAGCTGATCCTGGTAGAATTCCATCATGGCGATCACGGCCTTGGAATTGGCGAACCGGGAATCGAGCGGAACCCGCTGGTAGCGCAGCGGCGTGTCGGCATCATCGTAGAGTCCGACGGCCACGGCGAATTTGCCTTTTTCACCGACTTCGACGAGCATGCTTTTCGTATCGGGAACCCGGCTGGGCCGGAACGGCGGTTCGGCGGGCGTATCGCTGGGAATGATGAAATCGAACTCACCGGCCACGGCGTCCTGGATGCGTTTGATTTCCGCCGTGGTTCCGTGAATGATCAGCACGGTCCGGTCGCATTTCGCGGCCGTCAGTTGCGGCAACACTTCACGCAACTTTTTGATCGGGTCGGCTTTCACGATTTCGTCGTTGTTGACTTCGCTTAAAAACGAATTGCCGATGACCGAGGTGACCCCGATGCGCATGCCGTTTTCCACGATGACCCGAAACGGCTTGGTGTAATCCTGGTTGAAGTCGATGATCGCGACATTGGCCGAGGTATAGAGCCGGGGGTTGCCGGGTACGTCGACCATGTAAGGGATCAATTCGTCCGTGGGGAGCATGAGTTCACGGTTGCCCACCCCGGCCGCGCGGTATTTCATCCGGCGAAGCGCTTCGTCGATGACGATATTGTACTTTAATTCCTCCTGCCGACCGAATCCCTTGTTGAGATTACCCGCGTCGATGGGAACCACGGGCCAGCCCTTTTGCTCCATTTCACGCAGGAAGGTATACCGTCGGCTCAAGCCGCCTTTCATCTGGTCCATTCCGGCGCAGCCGCAGGGTTCGACGTAACCGTTCATAAATCCGGTAAAGACGAGCAGAACCTTCGGTTTGGGCCAACCGGCAAAGAGTTCCTTTTCCGAACCGACCGCCACTTTAGGCCCGTCGCTGACCTGGGTGAACGCGGCCAAGGCGACCAGCGGTTTGATCAGCGTTGGCGAGGTCACGGCCGCTTTCGGTTCAAACGGCGGCGGAACTGCCTCGGCCTCGGCGATTTCCTGTGGCGTCGGAACCTCAGGATTCGGCGTCTCTTCGGCGGGTTCTTCGACCCTTGTTTCTGCAACTTCTTCGGTCACAGCAGGTTCGGAAACCACCGATGCTTCAATAACCACTTCGGCAATTTTGTCCGTTGAAACGGGTTCCGTCATTGGCGGCATTTCAACGAGTTCTTCAGCACTTTCAATGGCCACTTCTTCAATCGAAACGGGTTCGGGCATCTCCGCCACCGGTTCGGTCGTTTGCGTCTCGGTCAGCACGGCCGCAAAAGGATCGACCGCTTCGTTCATCGACAGATCAACTTTTGGAACTTCGATTTGAGCTAGTTCGGGTTCCGACTCCATCCTATCGGGCGGCGTCTCCGGAATTGCCGCAACATCATTCGAGCGTTCGGGTTGAGGTTCGAACGGCAAATCAAGCTGAACCAAAAAAGGATCGACCGCCGGTGCCGAGGACCCCGTCTCCAAAGTTACAGGAGCGGGCTGCCGACTGCAACCCAGCAAGAGAAGGAGCAGGACACCGGCGGGAAATAAACTGAAGAATCTGGGCATTGTATTGCAAATATTCAAAACCGTGAATGTTTTTCAGGATGTTGATCAGCGAAATCGGGAGCGAAGCGATCATTTCGCGGGTTAATTCACCGGGCGGAAGCTCGAATGACGGCCCAGCCGCGCTGGGATGAACAAAATCAATACGAAAACGCCGATCTTATTGTTCGACGGCAAACTGGACAGGGATTTTGATCACGGGCATGTCATCCAGTCCGGTTTCCAAAGTGATCGTGGCGACGTTTTCCGCATCGGACTTGTAATAGTTTGAAACGGGTGCCGTGGCAGGGAGTTCAATCGTGAGTGTATAAAAGCGTCGTCGAGCAGCATCGTTTCCCATATCACGAGGCTCGGTCAAGGTCACATTGAGCCAAGCCGGGGTGACCGCCTTAATTTTCAGATCGACCAACACGGCCGAGGTTCCGGAAAACTGGACCGATAAATCCCGGCTGATTTTTTGGCCCACGGATGTCTTTCCGAGCACGGCGGTTCCGGTATCCTTGCGGTAAGCGGAACCGGCAATCGAGACGGCACCGCCACGAATTTGGCCCCGAACGAAAAACTCGGCACTCGGCTGGCTGGCGTAATTCGATTTGACGTAGAATCGCTCCTGGAAGGCGCCGACAGGCAAGCCGGGTTTGATCGTGACGGTACCTTCGTAAACGGTCGTTGCGTTCTTGTAGAGAGAATTTTCCCGATCCTGCTCTGTCAATTCGGCAGGAGCGATTGAGATGTCAAAATGCTCCCGATCCGTCCATTGCGGCGTTTCCAGGGTCAACAGCTCCTTTTCGAAGCCGTAGAACCGGATCGGGACGATCTTCGTTTCCGAACCGGCCAGACTGGGGACATAAATGTCCGAGGGGCTCAAAACGATCGGTGCGGTGAAGACGCCTTTGACGCCGAGGTAGATTTCCCGGTTTTCCGGGTCGTTCGTGACGATCGTGCCCCCTTGATTGTAGGCGCCGGTCATGGCCCGCTCGGCGTCGTAGTTGACCGTGGCGATGGCCGTTTTGCCCGGTGCGATGGTTTTCGTGGAAAGGTCGATGCCCGTACAGGTACAGGTCGTTTGGTCGACGACCAACGTCAACGGGGCCGTGCCGACGTTTTTGACCACGAAATCGTGCTTGCCTTTTTCTTTGACGTCCTTGATGCCGAAATCGTGAATCCGCTCGGCCAAAAACGCTTTGGCGTTCGGATTCGAAGCTTTTTCGGCTCCTTCACGGAGGATGTCTTCCAGTTTTCTGCGTTCCAGTTCGGGGTTCCAGCCGTTGATTGACAGGGCGGAATACGCCGTAGCGCCGCCGATCGCGACGCCGAGAACGCAAGAGGCGATAAAGACGATGGAAGTTCGCATATCTTTTTTCGGGGAAAGACGGGAGTGTCGGTGAATCCGACAATTATGGTCCAAGAGCGGGGATTTGTCAATCGAATTCCAGCCCCCGTTGCGGCGGGATAATTCCCGGCCGGGCATTGGTTTTTTCAAATGAATTGCGTATAATGAGTGGGGTTGAAGTGTGTTGTCGGTTTTTCGTGAACGTTTCATCATCAAGGATTTTGACCATGGGGGTAGACGTGCTAAGCGTTTCATTGCTGGTACTCATCGTCGGAGTTGTTTTCGTCGCCGCGGCCGTGGGAATCTGGTTTTCCATCGGCGGTTCCGGTAAAGACGAATGAGCCGCGTTAATCAATCCCGTCCATTTTTTCATTCACCCACAAGGAGATTCAAATGATATACGTTATTTTTGCCGTACTCGGAGGTCTGCTCCTCCTTTTCGTGTTGTTCATCCTTTGGGGTATCGGGGTCTACAACGGCTTGGTTTCGTTGCGATTGCGTTATAAAAACGCGTTTGCCCAGATCGATACCCAGCTCAAACGACGGTACGATTTGATCCCCAACCTGGTCGAAACGGCCAAGGGGTACATGAAGCATGAGCAGGAAACGCTCGAAAAAGTCATCCAGGCTCGGAACATGGCCATGGGGGCCGCGGGAAAAGTCATGGAAAACCCGACCGATGCCGGCGCGATGAAGAATCTGAACAACGCCGAAGGTCAATTGGCCGGGGCGATGAGCCGGCTCATGGTCGTCGTGGAGCAGTATCCCGACCTCAAGGCGAACCAGAACATGCTTGCATTGCAGGAAGAGCTTACTTCGACGGAAAACAAAGTCGCCTTTGCCCGACAGGCGTACAACGATTCCGTAATGAATTATAACACGGCCCGGGAACAATTTCCGTCGAGCGTCGTTGCGGGCATGTTCAACTTCGCCGAAGCCGCGTTCTTTGAAATCGAAGCTCCCGATCAACGTGAAGCACCGAAAGTGAGTTTCTGAAACGTGTGACGGGCGTGTCCGTCATCCTCTCACGGGAGCCGGAAGTGGAGTGTGGCGGAATTTCCGGCTCGATATTTTACATTCGTCATTCGCACCATGGACTTCTTCCAACAACAGGAAAAAGCACGCAAGCGAACCACGCTTTTGATCGTGCTGTACGTTTTCGCCGTCCTGTTTCTCATCGCGGCCGTGTACGCGCTGGTCGTTTTCATCGCTTCGATGAGCGGCGGCGGGGAATACGCCAGGCAACTTGAGAAGAATTTCTTTATCGATCCGACGTTGTTGCCGATCATCGTGGGCGGCGTATCGCTCCTGGTGCTTGGCGGCAGTTTCTTCAAGACGGCTCAACTGGCCTCGGGCGGCGGGCGGTCCGTGGCCGAAATGATGGGTGGCAGGCAGATTTCACCGAGCAGCGGCGATCCTGGCGAACGCCGACTTTACAATGTCGTCGAGGAAATTTCGCTTGCCTCGGGTGTGCCCGTCCCGCCGATTTACGTTATGGACAACGAACCCAGCATCAACGCCTTCGCCGCCGGCACATCGCCCACACAGGCCGTGATCGCCGTGAATCGGGGCACGATGGAACTTCTCACCCGGGACGAACTCCAGGGCGTGATTGCGCACGAATTTTCGCACATTCTCAATGGCGACATGCGAATCAGCATGCGGCTTATCGGCATTTTGTTCGGCCTCCAGCTTTTGGCCATCATCGGCTATTACGTCATGCGCATGGCGTTTTACGCCTCCTCGGGCTCTTCGAGCAATAACAAAAACGGCGGCGGGGCGGGTCTGATCCTGCTGCTGGGCGGGCTGGGCGTGATGATCATCGGTTACGTCGGCGTCTTTTTCAGTGCGATTATCAAGGCGGCCATTTCACGGCAGCGTGAATATCTCGCCGACGCGTCCGCGGTGCAGTTCACCCGCATGACCGACGGCATTGCCGGGGCGCTCAAGAAGATCGGTTGCCGGAACGTCGGCAGCGACGTGAAAAACGAGCACGCCGCGGAGGCGAACCACATGTTCTTCGGCGAGGCTTGCCCCCTGTTTTCCCTGGGCGGACTGCTCGCCACGCATCCCGACCTGACGATGCGGATCAAGCGGCTGGACCCCTCGTTCGACGGCCGATATCCCACCCGGGTCGAGCCGATTAATTTTCGTGCTGAATCTCAAGGCCAGAGCTCGAACAAACCTTCGCCCGAATCGGCTCTCGATCCGTTGCGGAAGATCAACCCGATCCCGGGAATCGCGAAAATCGGAAACATCGACCTGGGACAAATTCTCGTTGCGGAAACGCTCTTGCAAGGCATCCCGGACGACATTGCCGAGTCGGCCCGGAATCCGCTCTCGGCCAAGGCGACGTTTTACGCCGTGCTGCTGGACGCGGACGATCTCATCCGGCAAAAGCAACTCGCCGCGATGACCGGCACGGAAACGGATTACGTCGTCCGGGAGACGCTGCGAATTTACGAAACATTGAAAAATTCGCCTTCGGAAACGAAAATACCCTTGATCCAGCGGGTCGGTGCGTCACTCAGGCAATTGACCGCCGACCAGTACAAACAATTTTCGTCCGTAATCGATCTCCTCATTGCCGCCGACGCCAAAATGGACTTGTTCGAGTACACGCTCAAGGCGATCCTGCTCCGGAATCTGGACGTGTACTTCGGCCTGGCAAAAGCGCCGTCGGTCCAATATCACGCCCTGGGCGGCGTGCGTTCGGCCGTATCGGCGGTGCTTTCACACCTGGCCCGCTCCGGTCACGACGACGATACCGCGGCCCGGGCGGCATACAAAGCCGCGCAGGATGAACTGGGACTTGCCGAGCCGATCCTCGCTGGGTCGGCCTGCACGGTGAAGCTCTTTGATGAATCGTTACGAAAACTTGCCGAAACAAGTCCGCCCTTGAAAAAACGGATCTTCGACGCCCTGATGACCTGCATCAGGCGCGACGGTCGGATCACGGTGGAAGAAGGCGTACTCATCCGGTCCATAGCCGCGATGCTCGCGATTCCGAT
>JBEBTM010000117.1:0-10119 GCA_040393745.1 Thermogutta terrifontis
CAAATTCCTGAATAGATTAAATTTCAAACCTTATCGGTTTTGAACGGCTCTGTACGATGTCATTCGGTCCTGTTTCCTTTTCTTCGACGATAATGGCGGACGCTTTGACGGATTCGGTTCGAAGTCCCATGATTTTCCTGTATTCTTCCGAAGCGAAACAACGATCACAGGTTTCCCGATTCTCGAAGCGAATCACGATGACCCGATCGGGATTCCATGAACCCGGAAACGGTTGGTCGATCTTCTCGGTCCGGACGAGATACGTTCCGCCGAAACTTTCAACAATCGGTTTGACCTTTTCGACGTATTGATCGTAAAGCGGCCGCATCGAAGGATCGTCGATATTCACTGACACGATAAAATAGCAGGGCATGTCGTTTAACCTTTCCGTTCTTTCAGTCATCTTTTACGGCAAACGAATGTTTGCAGTTTCCCTTCGAAATCCGTGCCGTTCGGCCATGTATCGGAATTCAAAAGTTCCATCGCCGTGAAACCGGCACTTTGCAGTAAATTTACGTATTCCCGATCCGAGTAGGCTTTCATCGACGAGCCATACTCCCGGACAAACGCGGTTTCGGCATCAATGATGAAATACCTGGTCGTTGCCGTGGCAGTCGATTCGTCCCAAAAATTCTCCTGCAGATGGAGGTGCGGCAATCCGGTAAAGACGCCGCTCTCCGCTATCTGCCAACTTGACGGCGTCCGACCGATTTCCTTGACTGCTTCATATGTGTGGGTTTCGAGCAGCAGGAAACCTTCGTCATGGAGACGAGCGGATGCGTTTCGAAGGATCGTCAAAGCGTCGCACTCCTTGAAAACATTGAATTCGCCGAAGGTCAGCATCACGCAGTCGAACGTTTGGTCCGTTTGAAACCGTCGAATATCCTCCGAAACGTATTCGATTTTCAAGCTGGCATGGACTGCCTGTTCTCGCGCATATTCTATCGAGGCCGGTGAAAAATCAACGCCGGTGCAGGAAAACCCAAGCTCGGCAAGTCGCTGCGTGTAAAAGCCGGGGCCGCAGCCAAGGTCGAGAATTCGTGCGTTTTTGTTCGGCAAACGATCTGAAATCCACCGGACGTGCGCGTCGATGATTTCGTGACGCCGACTGGCCCAATCGTGATCCTGCGAAAGATGACTTTCAAGCATTCGCCGGCTGAAATCGGGATCGTTCCACGGAATTTTCTCGGCGTCTTCCCAAGCTGCGGGCGACGGACGCCGAACAATGTCAAGTAAGTTCATCACGGTTTATCAGGGATTATCGAATTTATTTGATAATGATGTTCATCCGGTTTATTTTGCTTAAATACTTCTTCTTCGCAACTTCGCGGTTACTGAAGAGCTTAAAGGTCCGGTTGGGGTAAAGGCGGGAAACCGAGTCCCTTGAGATCCGTCCAGACGCGAACGTCGATCGCGTTCTTCTTGTTCTTCAATTCCAATGGCGATTTAGCCGGTGTGTTCATGTGAATAAATGGAAAGCGCGAATCCTTGACCGAATATTCGTACACGGGATTTCGCAGGCCCGTGACCCGCCAGGCGGAGCCGAAATTGTCCGTGTATACTTGGAGTTCCATGGTCCCCGTCGCGGCCGGATCCCACCGGGTTTCGTAGTACCCCGTCATGTTCGCGGGAATGGCCGTGAAAGTCACGACGCCCCCTTTGGGCTGTTTCAAATCGCGGGGAATCCAATCGGTGGCAAAGGCCGGTTTACCGTTGATCTTGAAGGCGATTTGGATGCCCCGGTCTTTGACGTCGATACCGGAAACCTCGACGCGTGTTACGGAAAAGACCACGGCCGCACCGTCTTTTTGAATTTCTTCGAGTCGGGCCAACCAGGCGGTGACGCTTTTTCGGTACTTGCCGGGAAAATCGAACTTTTGCGAGGTTTGGCAAGTTTCCAGATAACGTTTCGCGGCCTGCCGGGCGTTTTCCATGTCGGCGTCGCCTCGTAAATTTTGCGCGGAATCAAAAAAAACGCCGTAGCTGCTCTCATCCCAACGAACGAGGCGCTCGGCCCGAAGCCGGCGAATTTCCGTAACATGTCGCTTTTCAGGGTTCGGCAGGGCCAGAAACGTTTCCGAGGCGTCGAAGAAATCCCGGTACCGCTCTTCGGGAATCAGTCGTAGATTTTCCCAGGCATCCTCGACTGCGGCGATCATTGACTCCCGTGTCTGTTCCGCCTCCCGGCGGTCTCGGTCGGCTTTTTCGCGGACGTGGCGTTCCCGGTCGGCCCGGACGTCGGCCAGATCGGCGGTGCGGCCGGGATAATTTTGTTCCGTAAAATCACGTAAAAAACGGTCGTATTCCCGGAAAATCGTTTCGTAATCACCCCGGTACAATTCTGTTTCTGACCGGAGCCGTCGCAAGGCGTCGTCGAATTTTCTCGCCACGGCGGCGGCTTTGGCTGTTTCGTACGCCTTCTCGCGGCCTTCGAGGATCAGGTCCTGTTCGAAGTCAGGGTGTTGCTGCCGAAAGGCTTTGATCCGGTCTACCGCGATGTCGATTTCCTCGGGAGTAAGGCTGTCACGGTCGCCAAGATCTTTCAGGAAGGCGTCGAGCTGTCGGGCAAGACGGTACACGGGATTACGCAGTTGCTCCTTTTGCCGGGCCGCGCTTTCGTCGAGGTCGTTTTGGTATGCCGACGTTGAGGGGGCGGGGCGAATCCGGCCGAATTTAATGAGGGCCTCTTCGATTTGGGATTCGGTTTCCGAAGCTTCGATTCCGGCTTTTGCGGTGACGAAAGCTTCCTGGATTTGTTCGGCGGCCGCAATGGTTTGAGCCCGCTTTTCACGGATCATTCCGGGAATCCGGTTCAAGGCCACGGCGGCAATCGCAATGAGAGCCAGCGACACGATTCCGTAGCGAAAACGGTTTCGCCGCAAGCGGCGCAGACGCAGGATTTCCGTTTTGACCTCGTCCAACATCCCGGCGGGGAATTCGTTGTCGTCGATCAACCGGACGTAATCGAGAATCGCCCTTTGGATCACGGGCGGCGGCGTGAAGAATCCGATTTCGTAGCGTAAACGCAGTCGCTCCAGTCGCAATCGCCACCCGGCTTCGAGAGATGCCGGCGGAGATTCCAGGAGAAACCGAAGTTCGGGGACCGCCGAAACTGGCCGGATCGTTTTGCCTCCGTCGGTGGAAACCCGGTGCCGAGGCCGCACCGTACCCGCCGGGATCGACCGGAGCGCCGCCTCGTCAAACGGTCCGAAGGTTTCGTCGCCGATGTAGAAGGTGGTTTCCATGCGGAAAGTCAGGATGGATGTGGAAAAATTCCGTTCTAAAATCCCTCGTCTCCCGGCTCTTCCTGCAAGACCTTTCGGGCGGCTTCCAGGCCGAACGTCCAGAACAGGGCGGGGCGTACGAAAAATTCCATGAGTGTCGAACTGAGCAAACCGCCGACGACCACCGTGGCGATCGGGTACAAAATTTCCCGACCCGGCTCACCCGGACTCAGCGTCAAGGGCAGGAGCCCGATGGCCGAGGTGAGCGTCGTCATCAGCACCGGGGCGACCCGATTCCGCCCTGCTTTGACGATCATCTCTTTCGAGAGCGTTTCGCCTTCGTATCGAACCAGGTGCAAATAATGATCGATCAGTAAAATTCCGTTGCGCGACGCGATGCCGCACAGGGAAATCATTCCGACCAGGTTGGGAATCGTCCGGTCCTGGCCGGTGAGCACGATCGCGGCCACGCCCCCGATGAGCGCCATCGGCAGCGCGATCATGATTTGCAGCGAAAGATTCACCGACCGGAACATCGTAAAGAGGACCAGGAATACGCCGAAAAGAGCCAGCATGGAAAGCAGGCCGATCAGCCGGGACGCTTCCTGTTCGCTTTGAAACATGCCGGTCAATTCCACGGTGTAATGTCCCTGCGTGAGTTCAGCCATGTGAGGGGCCAGGACGCGGTCGATGTCCTCTTTTACATCCACGGCTCCACGATTGCGGGGATTCGACTGAATGAGCATCTGCCGCTGACCCGCCTCACGGTCGATCTGGTTGGGCCCCATCGCATTTTCATCGATTTTAGCCAGCGAACTGAGCGGGACCGTCCCGCCACCGGGCAAGGGCACTTGGAGGCGTTTGAATTCTTCCATGTTTTCACGAACATCATCGGCAAGCCGGACCAGAACTTCCGTGGAAATCTGCCCTTCCAGCACCGTCGTAGCCACGCTGCCGCTCATGGCCGTTTCAATCATGAGCTGCACATCGTCGGGCCGGAGACCGCACAGGGCCAGTTGGCTTCTGTCCAGTTCGATGCGAAGTTGCCGAATATCCTTGGGAATCGGATCGAGTCGGACGTTGCCGATACCCTCGATGGGTTGGACGAGCTCCTGAATCCGGCGGGCACGGCGACGCAGGGTTTCGAGGTCGTCACCGCGCAGTTTGATGGCGATTTGCGCCCGGGTGCCTGCCCGGAGATGGTTGATCAGGTGTTGCAACGGCTGGTCGTGGAAAGCGATGGTTCCCTGGAAATTCTGCGGGTCGATCAGTTTGATTATGTCTTCGAGCACATCCTCCATTTTGCGATCCGAGTCGGGGTCCAGCGTGCAGATAAATTCCGAGGTGCTCATGGGAACGGCATGCTCGTCCATTTCGGACCGCCCCGTTTTGCGGACCACGGTTTTCACGCCGGGAATTTCAATCGCGCCCCGGGCCAGATTGTCGGCCACTTCGCTGCTGTAGGCCAGTGTCACGCCGGGGTCAAGATCGAGGTTGATCTGGATAGCCCCTTCGTTGAAGGCGGGCATAAAATTCCGTTCGAGCGAGAAGAACACGGCGGCGCTCACCAAGGTCAGCGCCGCGGCTCCAGCGAGAATCATTCGAGGATACGCCAAACTGAGCCGAATCGCTTTTTCGGCAAGGAATTTTACGCCGCTCAGCACCGCGCCTTCTTTTTCACGGTGCTGTCGGGCAATACGGGGTAACAGCAACAACGCGAGAACCGGTGTGAGCGTGAGCGAAACCACTAGCGAGGCCAAAATGGAAACAACGTAAGCCACGCCCAACGGAGCGAAAAGTCGGCCTTCGATGCCGCTCAGGAAAAACAGCGGGAAGAAGACCAGGCAAACGATCATCGTGCCGAAAACGATGGAATTGCGGATTTCCGTGCTGGCTCGAAAAACGACTTCCTTGTCCGGCCGCCGACCCGCAGTTTGACCGTCCGGAACGCCTTCGTAATTCATCCGGAGCCGACGGAAAATATTTTCCACGTCGACAATGGCGTCGTCGACCAGTTCCCCGATGGCCACGGCGAGCCCGCCGAGCGTCATTGTGTTGATCGACAAACCGAACTGGGCAAAGATGACGCAAGTGATGATGATGGAAATCGGCATCGCCAGCAGGGTGATCACCGTGGCCCGAAGATTCATCAGGAAAAGAGCCAAAACGATGACGACGAGCAGGGCCCCCAGCCAGAGGGCTTCCTTAACGTTGTTGATGGCCAGGTCGATGAAAGCCCGCTGCTGATAGGAGCATTCAATTCGCAAGCCGGGATATTCCGATTTGAGAGCCTCTTGGATCAGGTCGATCCGTTCAAGAATTTGTTGGGTGAGCAGTCGGGTATCTTCCGTAGGCTGTTTTTCCAGCGTGAGAACCACCGCTTCGCCGCCGAGGACGGTATCGTTTTCGCTCCGGGTCAACGTGGCTGCGCTGCCGACGGGGATCGACGCCGCCTCGACGATCTCGGCCACCCGATCCAGCAGGACGGGCGGGTCCAGGTCGGGACGAACGACAAGATTGTTCAAGTCGTCAATCGTGCGGATTTGGCCCAGCGAGCGAACCATGTACTGGTACATACCCTGTTCCCGGAGGTAACCACCGGTGACGTTGCGGTTACTCTGCCGAAGGGACTGCTCGACATCGTTGATCGTAATGTCATATTTGAGCAATTCTTCCGGCTTGAGCAGCACCTGGAATTGCCTCCGCTCACCGCCCATGACGTAAATTTCCGAAATCCCTTTGATCTGCTGGAGCTGCTTGCGGACGACCCACTCGGACAGGGTACGCAGTTGCATGGGCGTCATGCGTTTGAGTTCGCCCTTATCGTCCGTGTAACCGTCATCCCAAACGGAGTGGAGTACGATTTGCCCCATGACCGAAGCAATGGGTGTCATGCGGGGTACCACGCCTTCGGGAACCTGTTCGGCGGCAAGCTGGAGTCGTTCGGCAACGATTTGCCGGGAATGGAAGGTATCGATATTCCAATCGAATTCGATGGTGATGATCGAGAGGCCCGTGGTGGAATTACTGCGAATGGCCGTGACGCCCGTGGCCCCGTTGACGACGGATTCCAACGGCATCGTAACCCGCATTTCGACTTCTTCCGGCGCCATTCCGGGGCATTCCGTGATGACGGTCACCCGGGGCCGATTCAAGTCCGGAAGCACGTCCACGGGGAGGTGATACATCTGGTACCCGCCGCCGAGAATGAGCAAAACGGCCAGGGAAATGATCAAAAGACGATGGTTCAGCGAGAAACTGATAATAGCGTTAAACATGGGAATATCGGGGAAGATTCCGGACCGCGAGATTCAGCGTCACGTGACGGATTCGAAAAAACACGTCACCGATGCTGCGATTGTAACACGTTTTCGGGATTTAGGAAGTCGTTGCCGTTCTTGTCCAAGACGGCGCCAAAGTTCAAAATCGGAAAGAATTTCGCGCAGAGGACGCCGAAATGGATTTGAACGATATTACCGGAATTCGAACGGATTTGAGACGTTTTCAACGACGCTTCGATTCTTGCGTCCAAGACAAAAGTGCGCGGAACCATTTTCGCATTTACACTGGAAACGTCGCCAAATGGGCCGCAGGAACATTTTTCGGCCGTTTACGGCATATAGGAAGAATGCCGAAACGATCGCCCTGCGTGCCAAAATTCCCGTCCGATTCGGTCGTTGGCATGTGGAGCGATCGTTCCGCGACCGCATTCGTCATCCGGTCGCTTGCGTTTTCGTCTTGAAAAACAAATTCCACAACGAGTTATTCGTCCCCGGACTGTGCCAGGAAACCCGCAAGGATTTTGCTCCGGCCCGGTTGTTGCAGTTTCTGTACGGCCTTCGCCTCGATCTGTCGGACGCGTTCCCGGGTTACATGGAATATCCGGCCGACTTCTTCCAATGTGTACGAATATCCGTTTTCCAAGCCGTATCGTAATTTGATGATTTCGCGTTCCCGGTACGTCAACGTCTTGAGCAGTTTACCGATTTCTTTCCGCAGCAGTTCGTTCGACGCGCTGCGTTCGGGGCGATCGAAGTTCGTGTCGGCGACGAATTCGCCGAAACAGCTTTCATCGCCTTCACCCACGGGATGTTCGAGGCTGATCGGATTGGCTCCCATGAGCATGATCCGACGAACTTCCTCGACGCTCATCTCGGCCACTTCGGCAACTTCCTGCACACTGGGCTCCCGTCCCGATTCCTGGTAGAGCATCCGAGCCGTATTGCGGAGCCGGGTCAAGGCGTCGATCATGTGTACGGGAATTCGGATCGTCCGGGCCTGTTCGGCAATCGCCCGGGTAATCGCCTGGCGAATCCACCAGGTGGCGTAGGTCGAGAACTTGAAACCCCGGCGATATTCGAACTTGTCCACGGCCCGCATGAGGCCCGTATTGCCTTCCTGGATCAGGTCCAGGAAGTTCAAGCCCCGGTTGCGATATTTTTTCGCAACGGAAACGACAAGACGGAGGTTGCTGCGGGAAAGATCGCTCTTCGCCTGTTCGTATTGCTTGAGGCATTGCCGCATTTTTTCACAGCGGATGCGCAGGCTCCGGGGACTTTCCTGCGTTGTCATGATCAAGCTCCGGAGTTCGCTTTTCAGCATCGCGCGACGTTCGGGCAGGATATTGACGTTTTTATCGTTTAATAATCGAATAATGTCATCCATCCGCATCGACATTTTTTCAAGCTGTTTCATCAGGGCGTGAACACGTCGCGTCCGGAGGCTTAATTCTTCAACGAGCACCAAGGCCCGTCGGCGGCGCTGGTGAAACCGTTTCCGGCAAACGGCTTTTTCCTCCGACGATCTGCTTTTTCGCACGAGAACATTGAAGTCGTCGTTCATCGATTCCAGCATGGGCGCCAGGGTCCGGAGATGATGGGGCATCCGCCGCTGGATTTGATCTTTCGAAAGCCGCTCGGTAAGCGACATTTTGATTGTCCGTTCGAACGCCAGTCTGCCGTGAAAGACATCGACCAAAGCCTTGAAGGCGGTCTGCAAGCCGAAGGGTGAACCCAACACGCAGCGGCGGAACGCCCGCCGACTCTTTTCGATTCGCATGGACAACACGACTTCCTCTTCCTTGGTCAGGAGCGGAATGTTCGCCATTTGCGAGAGATACAGCCGAACCGGGTCGCTGTTCCAGCGTTCGGGTTCGACCGTCATGGTCGCGAAGTTCACTTCCGTCGCATCGACGGACGAAGTCCGGTTTTCGTTCCCGCCGGCTTTTCGTGTGAATTTCATCGACAGATCCGTTCCCCGTTCGATGCCGATGTCGTCGTCATCGTCGTCTCCCTCCGCCTCCGAACGAAGCGACGAGCCCAGCCCCCCGGAAAAGAAGTCGTCTTCGTCATCGATCCGGTTGCCCGAATCCAGGCTGCCGAATATCTCGGCGCCATGGAAAACTTCGCCGGCCTCATCCTCGTGGAAATGGCTGATGACCTCGTCGTAATTGAGCCGATGGGCCGGTTTGTCGTCCCTGGAATTATCGTTCTTGAAACCGCAACCGTTCGTCATCCGTGACATGAAACACTCCTTATGCGTCGTCCATGACGCCTGGGTCAAAGGGGGATGTTTGAATTGAAAAAGGGAAACCGGCCGAAGGAGGTAATGATTCTTCTCCATCAAATTCCGGATGAACCGTCTTCAATTTTCCATTATCAATTACCTAACCGTTTTCGTTTCTCCTCTTGCCGGCGGCGTAGTTCCACCTGCAATTGGAGCAGCTTGTCGAGTTTTTCCTCTTCCGTCAAGGAATCGTCTCGAAGCTGGTTGAGGTTGTCGATCATTTGCCTGGGTTCGTCCCTGCGGTCGAAACCTTCAATGATCTCCCGAACGAGTCGTTCCCGGACTTCAGGGGATAAAGGCCGGTGCTCTTCGGTTTCACGGCGGAGCGACTCTTCCAAGTCGCTCACTTCGTCGGATACTCCGGGTGGCGTCTCCTCGGCGTCTTCCATTGTCACCGCGAGGGCTTTCCGTTTTTCCTGGCCCGTTTTATAGAGTTCCACGAGGTAGAAGCTCATTTTCGGGTTCTCGTCAAACGCGGCAAGAATCCGTTCGAACGTCGCGGGTTTGTTCCGTTCGACGATCCTGTTGCATTTTTCGTACACCATTCGGGTCAGCGGCGAGCGGCATCGTTCCACGGGAACCGCTTCCCAAAATTCGTAAATCGCGGTCGGATCGGTCAGCCAAAATTGCAGCATTTCCTTTTCCAACCGGTCAGGAAGCTGCTCGGAAGAAAACCAGCCCCCCTGATCCTCCGGGGCGGTCAATTCCTCTGCTCCTCCGTTTTCCGTTCTCCGCGTCGCACGGTTTTGTTCGTCTTCCCATCGCTGCCGCATTTCCCGAAGCCTTCGCTGGACGTCGTCCACGGGCGTCAGAAAACGGTGCGCAACGGTTTGAATCGTCTTTTCGATTCGCAACCGAATCGGGTCGTTCGGAAGTGTTCCTTTCACCGGTGCCTGGGCGATGATCTCCAAAAGCGAGTCCAGCGCCTTCACCGAACCGGAAACATCGTTTCGAACGTCCAGTCCCCTCGCCGCCGATTGAATCGCATGCTCCAGAGCTTCGGTAGCTCCTGTTTTGAGCAGCGTTTCAAACGCTTCCGGCCCGTGGGTCTGCAAAAATTCGCAAGGATCCCCGCCTTCGGGAATCGTTACGATCTTCATGTCGACCCCTTGGGCGATGAACATCGACAAAACCCGGTCGGCGTTTCGCATTCCGGCTGCGTCACCATCAAGAACCAAAATCATTTGGTCCACGTAACGCCTGAGTTCCCGGATATGCTCGGTTCCCAGTGCCACGCCCATCACGGCCACCGCATCGCCGAACCCGTATTGGTGCGCCATGATCACGTCGGTATAACCCTCCATGATCAGGGCTCGACGACCCTTGACCA
>JBEBTM010000118.1:0-10096 GCA_040393745.1 Thermogutta terrifontis
CGTCGCTCTCCTCGGCCTGCTCGGGTTGGGCGTTGCTTTCCTGATTGTCAAAGATCGGTGGAAAATCCGGCGGCAAATTTGGCTGCCGGTCCTGGTTTTCCTGTTCGTATTCTTCGTGATTTGCTGCTGCGGTATCGCCGTCCGCGCCGATTCAGTGCAGACATTCGAAGGCATGACCGAGGCGTTTTCGGAAGCTCAAGCGAATTCCGCTGCCGTGAGCCCGGGCTTCCTGAAGACGCTGTTCAACCTACTCCTGTTCTTCCTGCTGCTTCTTCCGTTGGCCGGATAACCGTGATTCGTTACGTCATTTCGTTCGAGGAGCCTTCACAGGCTCCTCTTTTTTTAGCTTGGCGAGGACGGCCCGGTCGTATTTCTTCATCCAGTCCGTCATTTTCTCCAAGACCGGTTCCAACTTTTTTCCGAGCGGCGTCAGCGAATACCGCGAACGGAACGGGATGGTCGTATTGGACGCGATTTTCTTTTGCCTGACAATCCCCGCCGCATGCAAATTTTTTAGTCGCTGACTCAAAGTTCTCGACGAAATTCCGGAAACCGAGTGCATCAATTCGTTGAATCCCTGTCTGTCCGACACCATCAACTCACGAACGATAAGCCAATCCCACCGGGAGGACATGATTTCACCAAACGCCTGAATCGGGCATTTCACTTCTCGTTTTTTCATCTGCCGTGGAAGGAGAATCTCGTGAAAGGTTTACAAAATAAACCGGTTTCCATTTTCCATGAGTGTACGCCGTACACTCAATTCTGTCAATCACCGTGAGATTCTCTTCCTTTTTTCTTATCAAACGGGGCGGGATTGCCTTGACCGATTCATTATAGCAGATCGCCGAAAACGGGTGTCACGTACCGTCGGCGGGTTGTAAATACTCCCGCCATATTATCGCTTCCCGGTAGAAAAACGTCTGCGGAGACTGGAATTTCGGGCGGTTTCGGGCATAATGGACGAGTCGCTGGAAAAAGATCGCCGCCAGGACCGGTAGGCGATCCTGCCAATCATCGTCGGATTGTCGGCGACCGGAGGGCAGGAGAATCGGCTTCGAATCGGAATGAAACAAGGCGGCGGAACGGGCCTGCTCCGGATCGTCGAGATAAAAAACGGTCGAACCGCTTTTGGTTTTGCTCATCCGGCGAATGTACATGGACTCACGCTCGAAGGCCCCGGCAACGAGCATCGGCCAGCGGTGCCGGGCGTTGTATTTCAGGACGCGGTCGACATCAGTGTCGCCTTTCAGCGTGACGATCGGCATGCCGAGACTGTCGGCGATGGGCCGCAAGATATTGAAATCTACGCCACTGACGAACACCGGCCGGGGGTCGCCGAACATCGGGCGCAGGGCGAGCGACAACAGGCCGACGTAAAACGGGATGAAATCCCGGGCCGGGCCCGACATGTCGATCTTGGGCAACTCTTCGAAAACATTCGATCCGATGAATTTCGCCGGAAATTCATCGGACAGCATTTTCGCACGATTCGGCGCCGGAACGACGCCCCGTCTGTGCATGATGCGGAATTGCGGGAACTCGAAGTTTTTGGTCTTGCCGTTCCAGCCCGTGAAATGCGGCGGATGGACGGGTCGCTGTTTGCTCATTGCCTCAACGACCTGGCGGTAAAAACGGTTCTTGCAACGGAATACCGGCTCCGTCAAGCCTTTTCGTTCGACGAGAATTTTGACGGATTCGATCACGTTTCTGTCGAATTCCTTGACGGGAATATCGAAACGGAATGATTTTCCTTCGTGCCGGATATGGCCGCGATAAATTCGCTTGACCCGGTGGGGATCGTAGAACACGCTGTCGATCCGGCAGACGACGTCGCTGACGAAGGACGGCGATTTCTGTTTCGACGTTTTGCGAAAGAGCCCCGCCGGTTCCTCGAAGACTTCATAGCGACCCACTTGGAATGACGGTTGGTTTTGTTCCCGTTGGACGGTTCGCTTGACCGCCTGTTTTTGAGCGGATTTCGGCAACTGGGCCAGGAGAAGCTCGAATTTCCGAGGCGTGACGGCGATTCGGAGAAGTTCTTCGGCAGCTTTTTCCGGCGAGAGATGGGACAGGCGGGCATCCAGAAAGTTTCGCCAGGGTACGGCGTCGATCCGCATCTTCATCAGCGCGACGGGATTCGGTCGGAAAGAATGGAACGTTTCTTTCTGCGGACAGGGATACGGCGACTTCATGTCGTAGTCGACAATATGTCCCTCCTGCTCAATGACGGTCCGCAGCGTTACGGGATCGCGACAACCTTGAATCCAGAACACCTTGTTTTTTATCGAGCGGAAAGGGCTCCAGTCGCTCGGCAGGACGGACGGGGCCGATTCAAGACGGTCGATCCAGCCGATCAGCGGGTGTCGGCACTGGGATGGGCCGCCGAATTGCAGTTGAATACGGATCATGTGCAACAAATCCGTCGTCGCCAACAGCTCGCTTGCGCCTTGATTTTCCAGCCGAATCATCGCCTGGACGTTTTTCGCGGGAAGCAGGAAACCGGGGTTCGTCGTTCGACAGTCGTAGTCGGGCAGCAGACGAAGAACGTAATCGTCCGGATAGCTGCCTTTCCGGCCGATGCAGAGAACGCCGCAAAAATGGCCCGGCACGTCCTGGAGCGGAACGACCAGCACCTGGTCCCAGCCGGGTCCTTTGAAAAGTCGATTCGGCGAGGTGTTCGGCTTGATTTTTTTCGTTTCGGGATCGATCAGATTCGGAAAGAACCAGGATTCGACGTGCCTCGCGGTTTCGACGACGAAGAAATCGACCGGAAAATCCAGAGGCGATTCCCATTCCAGCGGCAGTTCCCGTTCGGCGTATGCCGTGTGACGGGGAGTGTCGTTTTTCACGGCCCTGAGCCGGAAATCGAAGTTTTTCATATACTGCAACAGGTTGAGCCGCCCGAGGAGTCGTTCCAATTCCACGACATTGAGGCCGTGCCCGGCGTCCGGATCGTCCGGCGAATAATTGTATCGGAAACGCTCCTGTAGGAGCCGGGCCAATCGGTCGTACCCCGACTGGCCTTCGAGATAACGGCCGATCTCGCGCTCGTCGACGTGCTTGAGCCGGTGCTGTCGGGCCAGATATTTGACGGCGTCGCAGAGGGGGACGCGGAGCATCTCGGCGACGTAGCCGGGAACGTCCGTGCCGAAACCGCAATCGGGGCAGTAGAGCCATTGATCGCCGCAGCGGCGTCGATAGGTCCGAACGCCGGGTCGCTCGCAGCGAGGGCATTGGGAGAGTTCTTTCCCGGACGGGCGGAAAGCCAGATGCCTGGTCGGATAATCCGGCGGTTCTGCCACCGGTCCCAGGCAAATTGCTCCCGGTCTGTCGACGAGCGGCCGAGGGGCCCGTCGTCGCCGTTTGGTCTCGAATGTGCCAAATTCGTAAAACCGGAAACGCGAAATCAGGAAGTCCCGCGACGGCACGGTGTTGGACGGATTCAGGTCGATTTCAGATTTCATGTTGCGTTATAAATGTTCGGATATTTGTCAGTTCCGCCCGGCAGTCCGTGTATGACATTCGCGGATTTTGGCGAAAAAAA
Source organism: Thermogutta terrifontis (assembly GCA_040393745.1). Lineage (GTDB taxonomy): Bacteria > Planctomycetota > Planctomycetia > Pirellulales > Thermoguttaceae > WRKP01. Next base: position 3,548 of record JBEBTM010000118.1, read on the forward strand.
GAGTTTTGAGAAGCCTTTTGAACACAAATCGGCGATTTTTCGTCGTCGATCGCGGTAGCTTCGCTCAACAACGGATTCCATTGTACCGGATCGGATTTTTTCAGCGTCATTCCGCCTTCCCGGATGAAGTCCTCAAGACTCTGGAAACCGGATGTCTGTGATTTCGAGGATTTCTTCGATGGTTCGGCAGTCGGCTTGCTCGATGGCTTCCGTGACGGCTTTGGGGGTTCGGCTTTGGCGAGGGCGTACCGAATCTGGCGTGAGAGCCGTCGCCGGGTCTTCGGAAAGAGCGGCCCGAAGCGGGTTCGCTTCAGGCAGAGGACAAGGCCGTGACCGACGGCAAGGAGATGGAAGCGGGCGAATTGAAGAGATTCCGGGGGACACTCCTGGCTTTTGAACTTCTTGTCGATCTGGCGAAGGAGCGTGAGAAAATCGCCGACGATCTTCCGCATCTCCATGAATTCCCGGCAGGCCAGGTCGAGTTCGAGCTCGGAATGTCCCTGAGCCTTGAGGCAGAAAAAAAGGGCGTCGTCCGTGACGATGGGAAACGCATCGAGCGAAAAACTCTCCGGCGTCGGACACGGCAGGCAAGGGGCTAGGTGGTCCATCGGACGTCCGCCTCCGTCCACGGTTCCCGTCCCAGCAGGAGATTGAGTTCGTCCAACCATCTTTCGAACGTACATGGACGCCTTCGTGGAAACTCAGACTCTTCCATTCGGGCGATGAACGGTCCGGCTTGTCTGGTTACGATGTTCCATAGCCCCCGGCAAAAGGCCGAACGAGTTTCATCATACCGGTATCGGTGGATGATTCCAACACAACGCTGAACCAGGCGGGTATATCGGATCATTTCCCGATAGATGTTCTTGTCTCGTGACCCGTTCTTCCGGCGATCCTCTCCGGTAACCTGAAAACGTTCCGCTGCTTCCTTCGCATCGCGGTAATGATACGTCAATTCATGATTTCCGACGTAACGAATGCCATCGAACAGTTCGGTGGCCAATGTTTCGAAAATTTGTTGATTCGTGATTTCATGCGTCCGTGTCATGGTTCTCCTCGGGGAGTGCTGAGTTGCGGATCAATTCAACGGGACTCTATTATATCAGTCTGTCCCGATCCGCCTTCCAAAGGGACGGTCCGAAGAAAAACAGGGACCGAACCATCCAACTGCCGGACCATGGCGCACGCGATGTTAAGGAAATTCACGAAAGTCTTACGGAAGAGAGGGGCTGGTGAAGAAGCCCCCCCTCAATCCCCCCTCTGAGGACTATAACATTTTTCTGCGGTATAAACACACCCCCTCATCAATATTGTATCGATGAGGGGGTGAAAAAAGTTTAAAGGGGATTGAGGGGGACTGAGGGGGTATAGCTACTCCCCCTCCTTATATGTCCGAGGACGCCCCCTGTCGTTCGAACGTGTAAACGCTCATTTCCCGGTGACCCTTTCCATCCTCCCGGGAATAGGATTGTTCGTGCGTTCGTATACGAAATCCATCCACATACATGTATTTTTATCCATCAAATCCCCGTTTCAGGAGTTTGCCGACTTGCATTCTTCCGGCTTGCTCGTCTTTTCCCTGGCAGCCTGGTACTTCAAGTCCGGATTCCTCGCACAAGGAATAAAGCTCGGAAGCAGATAGCGTGCTTCCCGAGCGTCCTCTCTGCTCCACAAGATGGGCCAGTTGGCGAACGAAACCGAGGGAACTGTTCGCCATCCGCATTTTCGCCTCTTCGAAACGGTCCATAAGAGGAACGGTCTTGAAGACGTTCCGGACGATCCAGTCGAGCGGCTGAGCCCAATGCCGAAAGTCGTGGCGGCTTTCGGCGGTCCTCGGTTTTCCCTCGTTTATCCAGTGCCGTAACACGGAAAATACGGCACCGAGGAGGTGGCGCTGATTGGCCCGGACATGCTCAATCAAATCACCCTCCCGCCATTTTCGGAATTCATATCCTGGCGGTTGCTTGCGGAGCCTGACGATGGAAATTCGATTGGCCAGGTCGCGAGTCAGTTCGACGGCATTGGATGTGCCGAACAAGCAGAACCGCCGGGAGTCGATCTGGATTTCGCCCTTATAAGGCACGCGAACGCTGAACGGTCCCTCCGCGGTCAACATGGCTTCCAGGTAGGACGAATCCAGCCGTCCCCGCAGGTTATCGAAGCAGATAAAAGGGTTTCCAGACATCAAACGCATCGCCAGGCTTTCATCGAGCCCGCCGACTCCGCCATTGCGTTGTACGACATAACGTACGCACTCTCCATAAAGAGTGGCGACGAGTCGGACATGGTATCCTTTGCCGGTCTGCGAATCGTGGGCTTCCAGCATGGTGAGAGGCGTTCGTTCCAGGAAGCCGCCCAAGGTCAAGGCTGGTGTCAGCAAGGCGGCAATCGCCCGAGCTCGATCTCCGTCGCTGGTGAACGAAAAATCTTTCAAGAGACCTATTATTCGCCGGACGGCCACCTCCAATGCCATATCCGGAATCTTCATACGCTTCAAAACATAGCATCCGGTTTCGCCATCATAACCTTGTTGAAGGATACGGCCGTCGAGAGCCATGATCGGGTTCGAAGCCACGATATTGATTCTCGGCAAAAGTTCCCTTGCCGCCTCCGTGGTCAATAGCACATCGGCGGAGTTTTTTTTGCACGGGGCGCGTTCTTTCGTGTGGCTTCCATCCTTGTTCCTTACGAATATACAGGTCGCGAAATGGCGTTCCACGAGAGAGCACAGTCTACCCGATGTAACCGTCTCCAAGGAGTGCTCTTCGCCTTGCGACACAAGCTCTTGGACTTTCCCTCCGCGAGAAAACAATTCCCTGAGTTCGCCGAATCGATGGAAAGCCACTTGAGCGCATGCCTCGATTCCCTGCGTCCACGAAGGTAAAACGAGCTCCGTTTTCCCCTCGTTTTCAGCGAGGTCGGCGGCACCACACCGGGTTTTAAGAGCCCTAACGGCTTCTTTGTAGTCGCCTCCCTTATCGATCCCAAATTCAAGTTTGGCGTAAACCTGGAAGGGGGTGTATGTCTCCCCTTCTTCGAAATCACTTGAGGATGTAAAGATATGTGTCAAGTGATTGTCCTTACGGATGCTGGCGGAAACTCCCCCGTCCTTTCCAGGACGGGTGTAATACCAGTGTTCCCCGTCTTCGTGAGCGAACTGCCAACCCGCTTTTTTGAGCATTTCGCCGACGTCGACTTCGTCATTGAAACGCTCGATCAGTTGGTTCGACTTTCGAGCGTTTTTCTTTTTCGATGGAATCTCCTGCTTCTTCGGCGGCTTTTTTTCAGGAGGATGGAGTTTTTCCAATTCGCCGAGGATTTCCAAAAGCGTCTCAAGCTCCGTATTCGTCAATGTTTGGAGGTCTTCCAAGCGGACCTCCGTGGCATATTCTCGAACACCATCATGGACGATGCAGTACTTGGCGCCCTTGGAAGTTCCAAGGGTCTCGAAAACCAGATTACCCTTACCGGTAGTCTTCTGGTTTTGGCCATGCTTTTTCAGGTCAATCGTCTTGTCATGCAATTGGATCGTCGGAAACACGTATTTTAGGGGAACCTGAAGAATGAAGTGCATTCCCCCGCTTTTGGGGTTTTCGCGAATCGCGATTTTTTTCAGAAGTTTTGGACAATGCGTTTCAAGCAAATCCCCAAGCTCCTTTCCAACTTGTTCACATTCGCAATCCAAAACGACGATTTTCGCCCTCGTCTCATCGGGAAGGTCACGATATGGCAGGATTATGCCGATGTGAGACGGGATTCGATCGAAGAGTTGCTTGATTTCTTCGTCCGAAGGAAGCCGGTTGCCGAATTCTTGCCACCCTCTTCCAAGTGGGGCTTTCGTCATCCCGATTCCTCCCCACAGATAATAACCGGCTTCAAAAAGTTTTTCAAAGTAATCGCGGAGGCTTTGCCTCGTTTCTTTACTCATTAGAATTTTCTCCTGAACCATGAAATCCAGCGATTTCAAGGATGAAAGTCAAAAAGATATTTCAAGGCATGCTATCCCGAGGGGATATGCATACTTTCCTGGCGTTCCCGCCTTCCTGCGCCGGCGCGTACCGCGAGCGCAGACGGTGTTTGGGGAACGTAACCACAAAGACAGCAGAGGGCGGAAACCCTGAAAACATAAGAATTTTCAGGATTTCCGCTTGAAAATACGGGCGGTTATGTTATCATAAGGACATCTCCTTTCTCTTAGACTGCAAGTTAATTTTTAGGAGCCACGCCCTGTGCGAGTTGCCACTCGTATAGGGCATGTCGTTTTCGTGAAAGCATATTTTGGCGATCATATCGAATAGCGATCAATTGCGTGCTTCGCCCATTTCAGGAACTCAGCGCGGCACGCGCCGTCCGAAAATCCTTCGTTGACCATCGCCAAAAAAAGCGGTTGAAAAAAGACGATACGTTGTTCGTCGGTCGACGTGAGACGCCGGAGAGCCGTTTTGAAATCGTCGAAAAAAAGATTGGCGCGGATCGGCTCTTCGGTAGCTTGGGAATCGGCTTGTTCTGCGGGCGTGTCTTCCACGATGACCTTGATGCGGTTGATCTCCGCTTTACGGGCCGCAGCCAGCATCATGGAGGAACTTTCGTCGGCAGGATGATACAATCCGTCCCGTTCGCAAACTCGTATCACAAACGGATACTTTGGAGGTTTGGGAGTTTGTCCCACCTTTTTTGCGGCGTTATACACCCTACATTTTTCCCGATAACCCCGGAATATTCGGGCATGCTCCTCGACCTCGGATTGCGCGGCAACCGGTTCGCCGCAGTAAGTCCGGTCGACGGGAATGATTTCTGTTTTCATCGTATGCTCTCTCATTGTGATGGGGGTGAAGAAGTTCGTCGATTATCGCGACCGACGAACATTCGAACAAAATACGAATCCCGGGACTCAATTCTCGTCCCATTCTTCCTCAACGCCGTCCGAGTCATCGACATAATCATCATCGTCTTCTTCCCCGACGTCCAAATCGGAGTAGTCCTCCTCTTCTTCAGGGAATTCAACGACCTCCTCGTCCTCCGAGTCGTCGATGTCCTCCGAGGCCAATTCCGAATCGGTCATATCGCCGTCCCCGGCGGGTCCCCAAAGTTTTTCTTCATAGAAAAAATCGTAAACCAGGTCGCTGAGCCGCTGACGATCATCGTCGGATAGCCGGTAGTACGACTTCTTGAACCAGTCGAACATCGTTTCAGCGGTATCTTCATCGTCCACGTCTTCTTCGTCATCTGCCAGGAAATTTTCGGCGAACGGCTCATCAGCGGACAGTTCGTCGCCTTCGGCCATATCGCTTTCATCTTCTTCGACGAGATTATTTTGAACCTGAGTTTCCTCGGACTGCTTATCCTCATTCGCGTTTTGTTGGCGACGGGAACGCGAGTTTCGGGTTGCCCCGATTCCATCGCCTTCGGAACCCCCAAGCACTTTATTGATTTCTTTTTTGGGATTCTCCGATTCGAGTACCTGGCGAACTTGCTCCTCTGTCAAGCCGATCAGTTTCGATGCCAGATCGATACTGATTTTTTCCGACTCAACAGCCTGAATGATGTCTTGTCGCTTTGACTCGACGACCTTTTTGGCCGTCTTTATCGTGGAAATGGAAAAGCCTGTCCACTCAGCCGCTTCTTCCAGTGAAATAGACAAATTTGTCTCTTTCGCTCCGGGTTTCGATTTTTCGCCAGGCTTCAGTGTCGTCATTTTGGCGGCGACCATGAGGCCTTGCCCCTGTGTCAACGATCGCCTGCAAAAGTTTTGTGCAAAAGTAAAACCGCGAGGATCGCCACCGATGTAATTGGCAACCCGCAGCGGCATTCCCAAATCCGCCAATGCGTCGTAACGTCCTCCTCCATCGAGAATCAGTTCGTCCAAAAGAACAATCGGAACGCGCTGACCATGCGTCCGAAGGCTTGTCTTCAGCGTTTCGCGTTGACTGGAAGACATCTTCGGAAACATGCTTGACAGGCCATGTCTTTTCAGTTTCGTTCCGATAGATAACGACCGTGGGGGACCGAGTTCGTTAGCCCATTCCGCCTGGGAGGTACTATCGCTCTGGCCGCTGACGGGGGGAGACGAGATTTTTGGACGGGATCGTCGCTTGCTTCGATCAGTTATCGAATTCGATTGAGATTTTTTTGCCATAAGTCGATTCTCCTTCTTTGGCGCTATTGATTGATGTTGACATTCGGCATTCTTCACCGAATTATTTGTTCTTCACAACGCCTAAAATCGCTGCGACCAAATCGCTGTTGTCGTTTTTGACGACTGTTTGTGGCTCGGGCGCGTCGTTCAAAGCGGCCAGAAAATGCTCCAAATCCTCAATCAGGACCATCCGTCGACCGCCGATCATCACGCTTTTCAGACGATGGCCGCGGACTCCTTTCGAAATCCAGCGATGAAGCGTCGGTACTCCCGGACGACTGGCGATCAAGGCAGCCGCGTCGGGAAGCGTCAAAATTTGAGGTGGTTCAGCCTTGTCAGCGCGGAGCAACATCGTCTCTCTCCGCAGGTTTGTTTCGTTTCGGTTCATTTCAGTCTCCATCAATTCAGTGTTG
>JBEBTM010000119.1:0-10000 GCA_040393745.1 Thermogutta terrifontis
GGCGTCCAGCGTGGGCAGTTCGTCGACCGGTTTCTTCGGTTCAGCGGCGTCCAGCATGGGCAGTTCGTCGACTGGTTTCTTCGGTTCGTCGAGTATCGTTAATGGCGGCAGAACTGTGGTTTCCCTTGGTTTGGACGGAATTTCCCGACCGAGGTCGATCAGGGTCGGAGCTCGCTTCGCCGGTTCGACGGTCGCCGCCGGTTTGCCCGACTCAGGTTGTTTTGGGGCGATATCCGCGGTCACGACAATCGGCTTGTTTTCGGCCAAAGCGTCGATACCGGCAACGGCGAGGGCGTAAAGTTGGTCGGCTTCTTGCTTGTAATTTTCGTCCCGGGAAACGTACTCGGCCAAATCGACGAGCGTCTTGACCTTGAAATTCGGCGTCTTGATCCGTTCGATCAAGCGGAGTGTTTCAGCAAGGTTTTTCTTTTCAAGCTGAATCTTGGCCAATCGGGCATGAAACTGGTCGATGTCGGTTGCCTCGGGCTCGACTTTCGCCGGTTTGGAAGGGAAAACGAGCGGCGAGGACGTCATTCGCTGAGTCGCATCGGTCGATTCGGCAACGACGGGCGCTTCCGGTTCAGCGGGCGGTTGCGGGGGCGTGGCGATGCGTCGGGCCGATGCGGATGTTCGGGTATTCGACTGGGCCACGGTCAAGGGCATCCAATCGGATTCGACCGGCGTCGGAGCCGAGGGCAATTCAACGGCGACCGGCCGCACCGGGGGCGTCAGGGCCGTCCGAGACCGCTGGGCGATCTCCTGAACGGTCGGGGGGAAGGGGTCCGTCGGCTGCAAGACCAATTGCGGAGCTTGCTGCGCAGGCTTTCGCAGGCTGTACATGGCCTTGCCTTTTGCTATCGGTCCGGGCGTACCGGGCTGCGGTGCCGCATCGGCAACGGAAAAGGCGGTCAAAACAAGACCGATGACAAAGGAAACTGGCAACATACGTTTCATTGGGGATATTCCTTTCGTGCTCACAACCTCGTCGGAGACGGCAAAATCGACTATCCCATCATAACACAGTTTTCTGAAAAGGCAAAAAAAACGGACAAAAAAGACAAGGTAAAAATCATTTGGTTTTCCGATTGCAACGATCACACGACACGTAACATTTGGGCCGATAAATCATGAAGGCAACTCAACCGCTTTCCGGTCGTTGCAGGGGAAACAAAATCACTTCGCGGATCGATGCCGTGTCGGTCAGGACCATGCAGAGCCGGTCCATGCCCATGCCAAGGCCGCCCGCCGGGGGCATGCCGTGACGGAGCGCTTTCACAAAATCGTGATCCATTTTGGCCATGCTATCCTCGGCTTTCTGACCCGCAAGTTGTTTGCTAAAAAGCTCTTCCTGCAAATCGGGATCGTTCAGTTCCGTGTAAGCATTGCCCAATTCCATGCCCTGAACGAACAATTCAAATCGCTCGGCAATGGCTGGATTGTCCCGCTTCCGCTTGGTCAGGGGACAAATGCTTGCCGGGTAATCCATGATGAACGTCGGCTTGATCAGACTCGGTTCGACTTTTTCCTCAAACACGTCGTTTTTAATCACATCGGAGTGTTTTCCGGTCACATCAAGGCCCAACGACTTGGCGTAGCCGGCAATCGCGGCGGCATCATTGGGGTCGATCCCGGTGCACTCCCGGAAGGCTTCGTCGTAGGTTTTTCGGGCGAAAGGCGGTGTGAAATCAATTTCCTGAACTGTGGCACCCGCCGACCACGGAATGACGTAACCTTGTCCCGTGGCCTGCAATGCGTCAAGAATGATTCGCTCCGAAAGATCCATCATGCTCCGGTAATCGCCGTAAGCCTGGTAAACCTCCATCATCGTAAATTCCGGATTATGCCGCTGGTCAATGCCCTCGTTGCGGTAGGTTCGACCGATTTCAAAGACCCGCTCGAAACCGCCGACAAGCAAACGCTTCAGGTGCAATTCCAATGCGATCCGCATAACCAGCGGAATATCCAGCGCATTATGGTGCGTTGCAAAGGGCCGAGCCGCGGCTCCACCGGCGATGGTGTGCAGCGTGGGACCTTCGACTTCCACGAAACCATTTTGTGCCAATGTGTTACGTACCGACTGAATGATCTTGATCCGATTGAGCATCCGCTCCAACACGCCATCGGTGTGGACGAGATCCATGTACCGCATCCGACTCCGCAGGTCAGGATCGGTAAGCCCGTGAAACTTGGCGGGCGGCGTTTCAATCGATTTTGACAGGAAAGTCAAATTTTCGGCGAAAATGGATAATTCGCCTGTGTTCGTTCGCCGCAACTCGCCGTCAATGCCGATGATGTCACCGAGATCGAAGCACTGCGCTAATTCCCAATTCTTTTCGCCGACTTGGTGTGCGCCGATAAGAACCTGAACTCGGCCCGACCAGTCCCATATATCGAGGAAGATCAGTTTGCCTTTCTTTCGCTGCAAAATGATCCGACCGGCCGCGCGAACCTTGGGACCCTCCGGGTGCGGCTGCGGCGGACGTCCGCCTCGGGCTTCGGCCTCGGCAATTTCGTCAGGGGTGGGATCCGTTGTAACGATCCGGCTTTCCATCGCGCGGATGGCCCCGATGGCGATATGATCGTCGAAACGTTGTCCCCAAGGATCGAGGCCCAATTCTTCGATTTTACGCAGTTTTTCGCGCCGGGACGCCTCCAGAGCGGCACCGGTTCCAGTGGGTTGATCGTCTTTGGACATTCTTGAGTTGATTTCGTCGGGGTGCGGGGACCAATAAAAGTCGGGTCATTCTCCCTAATTTCACGGTTTGCGTCAATGCCGGTTTTTTTGAAAATTGCTCTGGACGGATAGCCCGCCTATCCGTTAGCATAACGCTCATGACGCAAAAACAAGTCACCTTCGATTTTCGGGACCAAACGGTTGTCATCACTGGCGCTTCCGGCGGGATCGGTGCGGCCACGGCCCGAAAATTTCTCGACACCGGCGCGAAAGTCTTACTGCACGCCAACACAAACAACGAAAACGTTATTTCACTGCTTGGCAGTGCCAAAAATGTCGCGCCCGGCAGTCAGGAGCTTCCCGGCGACTTTTCTTGTCCGCAAGATGTCTCGAACTTTCTCCGAGCCGTTGAGAGCCGGGCTGATCGGGTGGACATCTGGGTTCACGCGGCGGGGGTTGACCTGATGTCGCCCCGACTGAAAGAAATGCCTTTTGAAAAAAAGATGCGGTATCTTTTTCAAGTGGATGTTTTCGCCGCAATGGAAATGGCCAAGGAAGTTGGAAATCGTATGAAAGCCCAAGGCGGCGGAACCATCGTTCTTTTCGGTTGGAACGGTGTCCGGTATGGTTGGAAAGGCGAAACAGCGGAACTTTACGGGGCGGCCAAAGGGGCTCTGCTGGGATTTTCCCGCTCACTGGCCGAGAGCTTGGCACCGGAAGTCCGTCTGTGTCTTCTTTCACCAGGATGGATCAAAACCCGTTGGGGTAAAAAGACTTCCAGCGAAACCATGGATCGCGTGGCAGCCGATTCCCTGCAAAATCGCTGGGGAGATCCTGACGAAATTGCCGATGCCGTTCTCTTTTTCTGTAGCGATGCTTCACGTTACATTGACGGCATCGACATTCTTCTGGATGGCGGCAAACGGGGAAGCCGGATCTAAGTGACCCAAAAAACCTGTTCGCGGCACGGCATTTGCATGAGGGTTTTCGTCGATTATTGCCTGCCAGCTTAATCACGACTAAAAGAGTCGTCATCCGGTGTTTTTGGTGAAGGATGTTGTCTTGCGGGTATTTTTTGGTATAATGATGACAATTCCGGGGAGCCTCAATAACTGTGGCCCCCTTCGGGTTCGATAGCGAGGATCAGAAACGATGCAAATCATATTAGGGAGCGACCATCGCGGTAGAGACATCTGTGGTTTGATCGCGGGTTATCTTGAAAGAACCAACCACGACATCATTAGCATCGAGCAAGATAGGGACAGCGTCATCGACTACCCTGACGTTGCGGCCCAGGCGGCGATGGAGGTTGCGGCGGGTCGTGCCGACCGGGGGATTCTTATTTGCGGGACCGGCATCGGCGTTTGTATAGTAGCCAACAAATAACCCGGCGTTCGAGCCGCACCGTGCCACAACGAGGTCGTTGCCGAATTGAGTCGGCGTCATAACGACTCGAACATCCTGTGTCTTTCGGGCGAGATGCTCGGTGAAAAAGCAACGCTCGCCATTGTCGAAAAATGGCTCAACACGGAATTCGGCGGTGGCCGGCACATGACGCGACTGGAAAAAATCGCCCGACTCGAAGATAATCACAGCCTGCCGAATACGAGTGCCGACGATAGTGGAATCATCACGCCGCAATTATCGTTTTCCTAGCGGCCATTCCATTTCAAAACAATAGGTAATGACGACGACATAACCAGCCCCAAGTGAGCCCGGGGGGAAGGCCGGTTGGCATTCCGCTTTCGCGCTAACGCTTGGGGCTTGTGTTTTTTCCTTTTTTGGACTACGCCATGAACAACAAACGATCTCGACGTCGGTTTTTGAAAACCTCCGGAATGTTCGCCGCCGCAGGCTTCACTTTGGGAAACAGTACTTTGGGAAGCGGTGCGGAGTCGGCTGCCGACGAAGAACTCCGCACATCTCCGCCCGCGCTGCCGGCTCGTGGTGACGTGGCACCGGACGACACCTGGAATCTTACGTCCCTCTTCAAAACCGACGCCGATTGGGAAAAGACCTTGGCCGAACTGAAAGAACGTGTGAAATGGTTCGCCCGGTTTGAAGGGAAACTCGATTCGCCGGAAGCCGTACTCGAATGCTTCAAACTGGAAGACGATTTCGATAAGGATCTCGAGCGGGTGATCGTGTACGCTTACCTCCGTTATTCGGGCGACCTGGCCGATGCGAAGGCGCAGGACATGCAGGACCGCGGCGGCGATTTCGGTAGCGAAGCACGGCAGGCGGTCAGTTTCATCCGGCCCGAACTGCTCGGCGTGGCCGAGGAAAACTGGAATCGAATCATGGCCGATCCCGGGTTGAAACCCTACCGGCTCAAACTTGAGCGTATCGCCCGACAGCGGCCGCATACGTTGTCCAAGGAACAGGAACGATTACTCGCGCTGATGAGTGAACCGCTGGAAACGGCGTCCAAGGCGTTCGGGCTCCTCAACAACGCGGACCTGAAATTCGGGACCGTCCGCGACGAACACGGGCACGACGTCGAAATCACGACGGGTTCCTTCGTCGTACTGATGAATTCGCCGAACCGGGACGTGCGCAAAAATGCGTTTCATAAATTTTACGCCGGTTACAAATCGCACGAAAACACGCTGTCCGCCCTGCTCGGCGGTTCGATCCGAAGGGACGTCGCCGTGGCCAAGGCGAGAAAGTATCCCAACGCTTTGGAAGCGGCCTTGTTCGAGGAGGAGATCCCCAGGAGCGTATACGACAATCTCGTGAAAACCGTGAATGCGGCCCTGCCGAATCTGCACCGTTATTACGAACTGAGGCGGCGCACGATGAAGCTGGACGCAATCCACATGTACGACACCTACGTACCCGTACTGAGCGACATCAAAACGAATTATCCATGGGAAAAAGGCGTGGAAACCATCGCCGAGGCGATGAAACCGCTGGGCGAGGAATACGTCCGGGTCATGACCGAAGGACTCACGACCCGCCGCTGGTGCGACCGTTACGAAAATAAAGGCAAGCGTAGCGGGGCCTTCAGCTACGGCTGTTTCAGCGCCATGCCATACATCATGATGAACTACAAACAGGCCGTGATCGACAGTCTGTTCACGCTCGCCCACGAGGCGGGCCATTCGATGCACTCGTTCTATTCGGCACGCACGCAGCCATTTGCCTATTACGATTATGTCACGTTCGTCGCCGAAGTGGCCAGTACGTTCAACGAGGATCTTCTCGCGCGTCATCTCCTGGAGCGGGCCGAAGACAGACGCATGAAAGCCTGGCTCGTAAATTATCAAATCGATTCGATCCGGCAAACGCTTTTCCGGCAGACGATGTTCGCCCAATTCGAGCAGGTGACACACGACGCGGCGGAATCGGGACGGTCCCTCACCGCGGAATCGCTCCAGGAAATGTACCACGAACTGCTCCTGGCCTATTTCGGTCCAAAATTCGTCGTGGATGACGTTCTCGCCGTGGAATGTCTGCGGGTGCCGCATTTCTATCGGGCTTTTTATGTGTACAAATATGCCACGGGCATTTCGGCGGCCCTGGCTTTGGCCGAACGGGTTTCCACCGGCGGCGACGCGGAGCGGGACCGGTATTTGAAATTCCTCGCAGGCGGAAGCAGCGCGACGCCGATCGAACTGCTGCGCATCGCTGGCGTGGACATGGAATCGCCGGGCCCCGTCGAGTCGGCGATGAACCGCTTCGGGAAATTGATCGATCAGCTGGAAAATCTGTTGTAATAAATAACGGACAATCGCGTTCAGGTTTTTGCCAAGGTCGGAGTCGCTCAAACACAAAATAGAGAGGCGTTAGGCTTTCGGCAACGACGAAACCGACAGGAAACTTATCGACGAAAGCCTTGACTCGTGTAGAATTCGTCGAGAACGCGTTTCCAATCGGCGGCGGTTTTGACACGGACGAAGGCTTGACGAACCACGAAAACTTCCGGGTGAAGCTGAGCGTACTTGACACCGAAGGCCCGCATGGTCGTTGCGGCGCGGCTTTCGCCGTAGAGTTCCACGGACAACCTGAAATGTTCGGCGAGCACCTCGGCTTGTTCGGCAAGTGTAGGCGGGGCCGGTTTTTCAAGATCCCGGAGCAGCGCCGCCACTTCACGGAAGAGCCAGGGATTGCCAATCACACCCCGGGCCAAGGCCAGACCGTCCACGCCGCTTTCGATCATCCGCTGCTTGCATATCTCCGCCGTGAAAAGGTCGCCGCTACCGACCAGTGCGATGTCGGTATGGCCGCGCTGAACCAGATAGCGTTTCACTTCGGCGACGAAATCCCAATCGCTCACGCCCTCATACCGTTGCCGAACGGTTCGGCCGTGAAGCGTGACGCCACATACGCCCGCCTGGACGGCATCGTCAAGAATGCGGAAGAAACGATCCCGACTTTCCGGACTGTCGTCGAAGCCCTTCCGTAGCTTGACCGTCAGGGGAATTTCCGGCGGCAGTTCACGACGAAGCCGATTGAGAATCGCCTTCGCGATATCGGGATCGCTCATCATATACCCGCCGCGTCCCCGTCCGAGGACTTTTCGTACAGGGCAAGCGAAATTCACGTCGATCAAATCGAAGCCTTCGCCGACAAGTCGATCGGCCGCGCGGACGAACTGGTCAGGCTCGCAGCCCATAAGTTGGGCGCCGCAGGGGTGCTCGTCGGTACCCGTAAAATAAAGACGGGATTTCCGCTTGGAAACAGCGACGACAAACTGGTCGAGCATGACTTCACAGAGCGTGAATTCGACCCCGAACCGACGGGCGATGGTTCGCATGGGGCCGTCGGAGTAGCCGCTCAAAGCCGCCTGAATTACGGGAAAATCGATTGTCAATGGGCCGAAACGCAACATGTCACTCAGGGGTTTTGGGCGGCGGCGGAGCATCTTTGAGTCCGAGGTTTTTGGTGGACGTCGGAACAGGAACCGTATCAAGGTCGAATGCCGATTTTGTCGCCGGCGTCTGTTTTGTCGCGGCCGGAAGCGGAGTCGCGCGGCGCGGGACGAGCTTTTCCGTAACAGGTTGCGGTTCGACGACAGGTTCCGGTTCAGGCTCCGGTGCCGTTTCGATTCCGGGAGCCAGGATCGGTTCGCTTTCCAATCGCGGGGCGGGCGGAATCGCATGGCCGCCGTTATTCCCGATGGTCGCCGGCGCGGGATGGGCGTGCCTGGCGTGTTTCGAGTGTCTCGGGGTCAGGCTCGGCGTGTTTTGATGCCGGGAAACAGGACCCTGGCGGTCTTTCGTCATGATGCCCGGATCAATCCAGCGGCCGCTTTTGTCCAGTTCCATGGTTCCCATGTTCAAGTCGAGCTGCATGCGTACCGTCTGGTAATCGACCCAGGTGTTCAGGAACTGGTTTTGCGTACTGAGCATGTTCTGCAAGGCGGAAACCAAACGCCGGGACGTGTCCGTGTCGATGGTGGTTCCCCTTGTCGCCGGTTCTTTCAGTTTCAACTGCGCGGAATCGGCCTGGGTCGCGGCGACGAAAATTGCGTTGCGTTTGATTTCGAAATCGACCTGGTTGATCCGAATATCCCGGATGATCTGCCGGATCGTGGCGTTAACCGCATCGACGTAGGTGTAATACTGCCGCCGGGCCGCCTGGTATTGAATCTGACTTTGTCGGTAGACGAGCATTTCGTTGTGCCGGGTCAGCGGGGAATCCCATTCCATGCCGATGCGAATCTGACTGTTGTCGCTGTTGAACCGGACACCTTTCTTGTCGACTGTTCCGATTTCGCCCTCCAAACGCAGGGTCAAATCGCCCCGGAGCCGGTTGGCCGCGATTTCGATCTGCCGCCAGGTATCGACCAGGGCGGCCCGCTCGTTCATCCAGTCGAGACGGTTCATCTCGGCGATCCGGAAGGCGTCTTCCGCACCGATTTCCGTGGGTACCAGTGTGACCGCGTCCAGTCGGGTTTTCGTTTGCATAATGGAAAGCGTCGAAACTTCGTACTGGTATTCGGCCAAAATATTCCGGACCCATTCGCGGTAAAGGTCCGTCGCTTTCAAATCCTCAATGACGACCTGCGCGGGCGTGGGCGACCGTTCGCGGTTTTTCCGTTCCATAAATTGTCGGACGGCTTCGTCCTTGTCCGCGTCGGTCAGGTATTTCAGTTCCAAGCCTTCCGTCTCGGCCATTTTGATCAAGTCGGCCGCGGCATCGGCTTCCGTGAGGGCCATTTTCTTCAGGTCATCCAAGGTTCGCTCCGAGTGGTCCAGTTCACTTTGGAGTTTGTCGAGTCGTTCGTTTTTCTCGATGCTCGTCACACGGTCCAGCTTCAGGATGATGAGGGCGTTGTGGATCTCCTCGGGGAAGCGGTCCTCTTCGATCATTCGGCTCAGCGTTTCGACGTCGGTTTCGACGATCAAATCGACGAGTTTGAAAACGGCTTCGAGTTTTTCGAGGTTTTCCGGGATTTCCTTTTCCCGCAGCGAGGCCACGCGATTGAGGAAAATCGTTTCACTGTAAACGCTCGGATCAATCCGCTCGCCGCGCTTGATTTGCTCCGCCAATTGCGATTGCAAGGACCGGAGTCCCTTAAGCCTTTCGGGAATGCTTCGTTCGAGAACTTGGAGGTCGTTATCGAGAATGGCGATCTCGGATCGGGTTCGTTGCATGAAACCGTGCATCCGGGCGTTGAAATCGTCGGGAATCGGCTCATCAGTTTTTCGAATGTCGGCCAAAAGGTCGTTGATGTCCTCCTGCAAGTCCATGAGGGAAATCGATGTCAGTTGAAACTGCTCCATGAGCGGGTCTTTGATTTCGACCTTCAAATCCGGCGGCAAACCCAGCGAGCGAAGATAGGTGTCGACGTTGGATTCATAACTGCCGATTTCTGCGAGCAATTGGCTTTCCGAACTCAAAAGACCTTGCCGGGTTTCCTCGACCGAGAAGATGTCGATTTGATCCGCTTCGTGGATCGCCTGGAAACGTTGGAGGTTTTCCTCGAGGCCGATAATGTTCTGCCGCAAATTCTGGATTTGGATCTGTTTGGCCAGCAGACCGTAAAAACCGCTGCCGAAGGTCGGCGTGTTGCCGCTGCCGATGCTGCCCGACGGAGCCGACTGGCGTCCCTGGCCGGTAATCGTTTTCGTGTAAAAACCCTGTTGGAAGAAGACCATTTGGCGAATCGCGGCCAAAAAGTCCCGCTCGGATTGCGTGAGATCCTCCAGAACGATCTTCCGGCCCGCCCCACGCAGGAGCGGTTGGACCAAACCGATGTTCAACAACGAGTCGCCGTGCCAGGTATTTTGGCCGTTGAAGGTCCATGTGATCGAATTCGCCAAGCCGACGACCAATTCGCCCCCGCTGGCGAGAAGCTTTTCACCCCGGAGAGCCGCA
>JBEBTM010000120.1:0-9934 GCA_040393745.1 Thermogutta terrifontis
AGGTGTATTAGGTTTTTTCCTTTATAGACGGAGAACCCTTACATTTAGGGGACGCATTTATCAAATGTTACTGGGGTGGGGGGAATTCTGTGTGGCCTTTTGTAGCCGAAATGTCGTTTGGAGGTTTTTTCGACGATGTCCCGGCGAGTCTCCTGTTTTTTCTTTGAGGTTGAATTTCGCTTTTTCTCGCCTCGCCTTGCTTGTATCAATTATTTCACTTTGATACAGCTTAACAGCAAGCAAATGGCAGACTACAGTGATTAGGCAATATTGCAATCTATAGCAAAGGGCATGTCAAGAAACAGAAAAACCCTTGAAAACAAAGGGTTTACAAGGGTTTGGAATTCAGTTACCCGGCAGGGATTCGAACCCCGACAAAGGGAACCAAAATCCCTTGTGCTGCCGTTACACTACCGGGTAAACGCCAACTTCATCGCGCCAAACGTAAAGTCCAGCCAAATTACTCGCGTAACACGAAAAGTCAAGCTGATTGTATCAAGTTATCCGCTTCCGGCAAGGGGGCGTCAACGGACGCCCGTCCAGTTGCCGGTTCCTACGGCCGGAGTGGATTGGATCGGCGCCGATTGCACCGGTGCCGGAATACCCGCGCCGTCCGACACGCTTTCGATCAAAAGCAGAATATTGCCCCGGGATGTTGCCCCTAATCCCTTCGCAATATTGCCGAATACCGTCGTCCCCTCATCTTGCTGCGAAATATTTGGCAACGGCACCGAACCCAGGTCCAAAATTAGAATTTTCCCTTTAGGCCAAAAAACCTGCTCATCCAATTTGAAACACGAAACCTGCGGCGATTCGATCTGCACACGCTGTCGGGGATTCATCGCCGTGGGCACATCGATCATCGTCGGTATCATCTTCTCCACCTGTACGATATCCAATTTGATATGAGCTTCAACATACAGTCCGTCGGTCCGGCTTAGCGGCGTAAATGATACGGCAAAGCCTTCGTCGATGGTTGCCCGATCTTCAGCGTATCCTCCCGGCGCGCCGGCGTTGGACTGCACATTTCGAAGATACGTCCGTTGTTTCGTATGTTCGATATAATGCTTAATACCGTTGTAAATCATCAACTGCGGCGATGAAAGTTCCCGAAAATCCGTCCGCCGTCCCCAATCCTGGAGCAGGTATTGGATTCCCTCCCGGTCTGCAATCCAACCCTGCACGCCCGGCGTGTGAATCGTCGCCGGATGAAGAAACCGATGCCCCTTGGCAATCCAATCGGGCTTCGAAAGCGAGATCACTCGAATCGCACACCGGTCGTTCGCAAAACGTTGCATCAGAAACCGATCCACGGTGTCGGCCACTTCCATCTGCACTTCCGTGGTATGGTGGACGTACAGTTTCTCCGAATCGGCGGCCAAGGCTCCAAAGGGAGTCGAATGCCACGTTTTCATGCCATTTTGCAAGCCGTTTTGCCGGAGAATCCATTCGACGATGGTTTGCTCGGGATTGGTCGTGTTTGCGGGAAACGTTCGGCCCTTCGTGTAGGGCGTCAGATCATATTCCCGCCAAATTTGGTCGTGATCGGTGGGAATCTTCCCTCGGGTTTCAATTCTGGCCACACGAAGACCGAGCTTCTTGTCCCGAGAGCGATATTCCGAATTCTCACCGGACAAAGCAGTTTCATCGGCGGCGGCCACCTGCCGAATGGGACGGTCCGGCACCGATTCGGTTCTCGGAAGCGCCTGGCCGGTTGCCGATGCCGTGGGCAACATCTGGGGAATATAAGT
Organism: Thermogutta terrifontis; assembly: GCA_040393745.1. Taxonomy (GTDB): domain Bacteria; phylum Planctomycetota; class Planctomycetia; order Pirellulales; family Thermoguttaceae; genus WRKP01. The sequence goes on from JBEBTM010000120.1 coordinate 1,752, forward strand.
CTGCGGCGCGTCCACCTGCTGTGCGCGTGCCAAACCGGCCGCAAGCAATAAAGCAACTGAAAAAGCGAGGCTGAGCCTCCCATTCCCCGAAAAAAAGTCGATCCGGATATTTTGGTGATCCGTTTTCATGGAACAACTCCGTTTGCCATGCGATCATAAAAGCAAGCCCGGCGAAATCCGCCCGCCGGTAAAGAATCGGGGCATTATAGCAAAACCACCCAGATGCTGAAAGGGCAATTTTCGGGGGCGCCCTTAATGGAAATCCTGGGCAAGTCCGTAAGCGGCCGCCAGGAGGCGGATCGGGTGCAAGGTTTCCTTCCTCGCGCCATGTTCCATCTGCATCCGGCAGGCATTGCAGTCCGTGGCTCCGAAATCAATCGATTCGTCCCGGAGAGCCCGGAAAAGTTCCATGCCGATCCTGATACTACGACGGTAGTTGCGGCGTTTCAATCCGAAAGTTCCCGCCATGCCGCAGCATCCTTGTTCGAGTCGCCGAACCTCCATATCCGGGATGAGTCGGAGTAATTCCTCGGCCGGCGTCGCTGCATCGACACGCCGGGTCGTGCGGGAAATACTTCGACAGGGGGCATGGTACCCGATCGTTTTCGGCAACGAAACGAAATCAAGTCGAAGGTTCCCCTCCCGATGAAGTTGCATCAAAAACTCGCAAAAATCGACGACATGCGAACGAACCAGCGCCACATCGATATCGTCGACAACGTAAGGATAATCCTGCACCATGCAGGACGCTGAAGCCGGTTCCAACGTGACCACATGGTAGCCCTGCCGAATCAAATCGGCCAGCAATAGCGAATTGTGCCGGGCGAGCCATTCGGCACGGTCCATATTTCCAAGGGCGAAGGGAACCAGTCCACTGGCTCGCTGCCGGGGGGGAACGAACACGCTCAGGCCATTGTGTTCCAGGATGCGCACGGCAAGTTCGGCCAATTTCGTATCGAAGTGGTTGGCGTAGGTGTCGATAAACAGAGCCACGTTTCGGGTCGCCGCAGGGCGTTGCTTGCCCAACCAGGTCGACCATTGGACATGCCCCAGGTAGGAGACTTTAGCCAATTTCGGCATTTTTCGGGCCTGTGGGATTTGGAGGATCTTTTCCATCATCCACCGGGTCACACGGTTTCCCAGAGCCCAATTGACCGGGCAACTGATCATCCCGAGCCATTGCAGGGCCGTGTCGATCCTCGTCATGAACAGATCTTCCAACGGCAAACCGTGTGCGGCCACATACGCGCTTTTTCCTCGAAACGTCAGCTCGGCCACATCGACTTCGGCGGGACATTCCACTTGGCACATCTGGCAATGAAAACAGGCTCCCATCACGTCGCGGGCTTGCTCACGAGTCAGCGTTTCAAGGTTCAATTCCCTCTCCAAAATACCACGAAGAAGATTGGGAACGGCCCGCGGCGATGTCCCTTCCTCACCCCCGCAGCGGAACAGCGGACAGATTCGTGTTCGGCGATTATCCTGGAAGCAGTCGCCGCAACCGTTGCAGAGATACGTCGATTCGAAAACGTGCTGCGGTTCCCATTTAAGCTGCAATTCAAGCTGGCTGTTCCATTCGGCGTGGTCCGTGGGAGTTTCTTCGAGTTCGTTCTGAAATGGATTCTGCAATAAGCTGCTTGGCGAGAGTAAAACGGAGTCGGTCCCGATAGACGACTGTTCCATGAAAACCGAGGTCGAGGACTGCCGGTCGGGATGGTCCAATCCCCGGCGTGGCAAACCATGACGAAGCCGATCCGTCCAAGGCACGGCATCCGGAATGATTTTGCCTGGATGAAGAAGATCGTTGGGATCGAAGACCTCCTTGATATTCCTGAAAATCGGCGTCAATTTGGGAAATTGTTCCGGGAGATACGGAGACTTCAAAAAACCCGTGGCCCCCTCGCTGCTCAACGTTCCCCGGTACTTTCGCACCAGCGCATAAACATCTTCGGCTAATTGACGCAAAACCCCCGAAAAATCGCCGTGGGTCAAATTGACAAGGGGATGAATTCGAAGCTGCCCCTGTCCAATATGGCCGGATATCGAGGCCGTCACGTTTCGCTGACGAAGGACATTCAGAACTTCCGGCATGAACGTCCCCAAGGAATCGAGCGGTACCGCCAGGTCCGGGAACAGGGGCAGCGGCTGGAGCGACCGTTTCATCCGGAAAAGGACGAGGTCGGCGTGATGGAGAAATGCATCAAAGCGGGCAAAGACGTCCGGAGTTTCCACGCGAACGGAACGAAAGCAAAACTGTCTCTTTTCTTGGACGCAATCAATCAATGCCGACAAACGGTCATGCAAATCGGCGGTATCGGCATCCTGCGAAGATGTCTCGTCCCCCACCAATTCGACGAGCAAAACGGCTTCAGCCTCAACCGGCAGAATGTGGTGAACTCTTTCGTCGATTTCTCGAACCATATTCAAGCGTCGACGGTCGATCAACTCACATAAAATGGGCCGAAACGGCAGAATTTCCTGGACCGCCTGGGCCGCCTTCTCCAAGCCGCTGAAAAAGAGGACCACCGCTGCGCCACGACGTGGGCGGGGGACCGTTTTCAACGTTGCCTCGACAATCAGACCCAGTGTTCCTTCGCTACCGGCCATGAGCCCGGCCAGGTCGACATGAGTGCCTTCCGGCCCAATGAGAATGTCATGACAGCGGTAACCGGCCCGGTTAACGGAAACCGCGCCGGCCAAATCCTGGTCGACTTCGTAATAGGACGCATTCAGGACCCGGTAGATTTCGTCGGCAATGACATGTTCCTTGCCGAGGACGATTCCCCGGGCCAGTGCGAGCCCCTTGGCAATACTGTCATCACCCAGAAACGCGGCCGATTTCGACATGCCGCGAATGGCATCGTTCTGGGCCGTTTCAATGGCCTGTGGTGGTGTATCCCGGCAAAGCGTCAGAATCTGCCCATCAGCCAGAACGACTTTGAGCTCTTCGAGATGATCACTGGGAAAACCATACTGGAGCCAGTTGGCTCCGGCTCCGTCGCGTGCCAGAATACTACCGACCGTGGTCGCGGCCCGGAATCCTGAAACGGGCCCGAATCGCCGCCGCCGGGTCTTGCGAAGATGAGTATTCAGTTGATGATAAGTGATACCTGGTTGGACGATTACGGAATCCGCCTTTTGACCGAGGATCCGTGTCATGAACCGGCCGAAATCCAAGACGATCCCTCCACCGAGGGAATCACCGGCCGTTCCTGTACCGGCACCGCGGGCATGAATGGAAAACCCTTTTTCCTGCGCATAACGGACACAGGCGACGACATCGTCTGTATCTCGCGGCCAAACCACGCCCTGAGGACGACACTGCAAAAGACTGGCGTCGGTCGAGTAAAGCTGGAGAGTGATTTCGTCGCAACGAACATCTCCTTTGATCAAGCCCCGGATGTCGTCTCTCAGACGCTCTTGCTGCGGAGTGAGATAAGGCATAATACCTTAACGGCTTAACCGTTCACAAAGAGCCGGGGGTGGAACGAAACGCGAGCCCCCGGAGTACAAGACACAAGGACACGCAACGAAAATCACTGTTTCAGGGCGGTCCGGCACGGTTTCCCTGAAGGAAACCTTATTTCTTCTTCGCGGTCTTGGCCGCTTCCATGTTGTCCGTCAACTTGAAGGGCGTATTTTTGACCTGTTTGCGAACGGCGCCGGAACGAATGCACTGGGTGCAGACACGGACGGTTTTGGTCGTTCCGTTTTCCGTGGTTGTTTTGACTCGCTGCAAGTTGGGCAGGAAAGTTCGGCGAGTGATTCCGGTTACTTTCGTACCGACCCCACCAAGATACTTGGCTTTACCACGGATTTCAATCGAGTTTCCGACGGTCCGACCTTTTCCGCAAATTTCACAAACGCGCGCCATGGCTTCAAATCCTTCAATATATATCTAATGGGGAGACACGACTAATACCATTTTTCGAATGACGTGGAGTCCACACAATATACCGCCAAAAGCCCAGGCGGCAAGGGGGGCAAACTCTCGTGGCGAAAAAACGCCGAAATTGACGACCATTCTACTGCTCAATCCTGTCGTTAAAGGCGTTAAAACAAGAAAAATATCTTTATTTGGAACAATTTACCCTTTTTTTCGTAGAAAAAAATGAAACGCTGTCGCAAATGGCCGAGATATGACCATATTCACAGCAGGGATCACGGATGACAACCCTTCGACGAATGCTAAAGGAGGATAAAATGAGCAAAACAAGAGCTGCATGGATTCAGGTTCCTGACTATACCTCATTCGATATCGGCACCGTGAGTTGGGATGAAATCAGCCGCCTCTGGGGGTCGCGCTGGGCCCAGAAATGTATTCGAGATACGGCCGAACAGGTCGCCATAGCACGGTTTTCACCGTTTCCTCGAGAGAAAACGGAAACTTTTTGCTCGCCGCAACTCGGATTCGAAAACGCCGAGGCGACCTTGGCGATCAGTCCCTGGGTTGATGTCCGGCCCTCGATTCTCTACGGCGCCCCTCTCCAGGATTTTTCGACTTGGACGGTTTACCTGCAAGTAAAAAAAGGAAGCCGCTTGTTCGGCGTGATTCCGGTTGATTATCGCTTTGAAATGGTCGTTTCCCAGGAGGAAGCCTTGGAATTGGTTCGATTATTTTTCGATTACACGCCCCAGGAACTGGTCGGCCATGCCCGACAATGGCGTGAAGCGATCAATGAACGCTACCGCTTCCGCTTGGTCGGCGCTTTCTTCCTATAAGATTTTCCCCCTTGAAGAATCGCCGCGAAAGAAGATAATATCGGTGAGAGTGACCCTTCGGTCGTATCATCAATGATAAAATCTTGTTTTGCAGGTGATTTCCATGACGGACCCCCACAACGTTTCGGAAGAACAAAATCCCTCCTCCCGGTCCAAGGATGACCGTGCCCGGCACGATATCCCGCTGCCCCCGCCGTCGCTGGTCAGTTTAGCCGGCGGGCTGGCCCACCAGGCGATGATTTCGCTCGGTGTTTTTCCGAACCCGATTGATGGTTCCACGGAAATTTTCCTCCACCAGGGTCGCCACCTGATCGATACGGTCGCCCTTCTTGATGAAAAGACGCGAGGAAATCAAACACCGGAGGAATCACAAACTCTGGCGAATCTGCTGCACGAACTCCGTGTAATTTTCGTTGCCGCCCAAGAGGAGAAAGTCCGAAGAAACGCCACACAAGAACCCCATAAAGAGCCGGGAGTGTAGCGCAGCGTAGTCCACGAAGTTGCTCCAAAAACAATCCCCTATCCCCAATCAAAACCATGGCCTGGGAATATAGCGAAAAAACGAAACAATTATTCATGGACGCCGTTCACGGCAAACCCGGCACGCACCTGGGCGAAATCGAAGATCCCGATGGTCTGGGTGAGCACGGCTCGATTGCCTGCGGCGATGCGTTGCGGTTCACGTTCCGTGTCGAGCGCGATCCGCTCGATCCGCTCAAGGACCTGATCACCGAAGCGCGGTACCTGACATTCGGCTGCACCTCGGCCATCGCGGCTTCCGAGGCATTGTGCTGCATCATTGAGGACCGGCGACTCACACCGATCGACGCCTTGAAAATCACGAACGACGACATCGTCAAATTCCTGGATGGGTTGCCGGAGCAGAAAATCCATTGCTCCGTGATGGGCGCGGAAGCCCTGGAAGCGGCCGTGTTTAACTGGGCCCAAAGGCGAGGCGTGAACCTGAACGCCCTGGGCATCGACATCCACAACGAGGAGCAGGAGGAAGGCCGGATCGTCTGTAAATGCTTCACGTTGACTGAGCCGTACATTAAACGAAAAATCAAGGAACTGAATTTACACACTATCTCCGAGATCACCGGCGCGATCAAGGCCGGCGGCGCTTGCATGGCGTGCCATCACGCCCCCGGCGGCTTGCAGGATCTTTTGGACGAAGTCTGGAAAAATGAAAAACCCGCCACGGGGTCCATGGAGCTGCCGGTTTTTTCGGGCAAACCCGGCGTCCTCAACATGGCCGGAATGGCCCGGGAGCCGGAAGAAGACGCGGCCCGAACGGTCGCGAAACATCCGGAAGCGGAAAAGCTCTCGCCGTTCCAGTTTGCGAAGAAAATCGAAAAATTATTGGACGAATATCTCCGCCCGATGGTGCAAAAAGACGGAGGCGATCTCGAACTGGTCGACATCAAGGACACGACGGTATACATCGAACTACGCGGCGCATGCGCCGGCTGCGCGGGGGCGGGCCAGACGTTGAAATTCCTGGTCGAACGAACGCTCAAGGAGCAAGTCGACGAACGGATCCGCGTTATTCAAGTTTAGTCGGCGGGAAGAAAAGCGGCCGTGGTTTCGTGACCGCAAAACTCGAAGAGGCTCAAAAGACATGAGCGATTCCCGTTCTCAAATTCACTTCACCCTCGAATCATGGTCAGAAGCATTTTGAATCGCTTCACGGCCTGAAGGGCGTGCGGGACGTTGGCGGGCATGATGATCGACTCGCCGGCTTCGACCGAGATCGGCCTGCCGTCGATGCGAATCTCGACCTCGCCATCCAGGACTTGAACCACGGCGTCGAACGGAGCCGTGTGTTCGCTCAAACCCTGGCCCGCGTCGAATGAAAACAGCGTGATGTTGCCGACCTCGTTCTTCAACACCTGTTTGCTCACGACTCCGCCCTGCGAATAGTCGATGAGGGATGCAAAATCGAAAACGACGCCTTTTTCAAATGTCGTAGACATGACGGACTCCTTGTTGTTTCAGGTATGGATTGATAGTGCCATGCGACCAATGCCGTTCATTTCGCTTCAGTACCGCTTCGAAATATTCCTTCAGAACGACGGCGGATTTTGCGTTTCGTTCTTTGAACCGTACGGAAGCGTCACCGTTTTCCGGAATTTTTGACGTTGCCGAAAGCCTTACAGCACGTTTCGTTTCTCCGTACTCGGACCATCGACTTGAAGAATATCGGGGCCGCCTTCGGGATCGGGGACGAATTCACACGGGTCGATCGCCAATTTGCGCGGCTGCATTTTCTTCATGTCAAAATGCGTGTGGTAGACGATGTAAAGTCGTCCTGAAGGAGCGGCGATGAAGGAATGATGTCCCGGACCGTTGATTTTTCCCTCGACCCGCGCCAGGATCGGATTTCCCTCATACTTCTTCCATGGCCCCGTCGGATGATTCGACGTTGCGTAACCGACACCGTAAGCGGGATTGATCGTGTGGTTCGCGGAATAGGTCAGGTAGTAAACGCCGTTGTGCTTGACGACGAACGGCGCTTCGTTGATTCGGTGCCCCGGTTCAGGCTCCAAACGGCTGTTTTCCCATTTTTGTGACGCCTTGATGCACGGTTTCATGGTCGTTTCATCGATGGAGCGCAAGTCGTCGTTGAGTTTGGCGACCCAGATTTCGTTTCCCTCGCTGAACCGGACGAAGTACAGGTATTTGGTGCCGTCGTCGTCGATGAAAACATGGGGGTCGATTTTCAGGAGATCAGGTTCGATGAGTCGCTTTTCCTTCTGGACGAACGGTCCCGTCGGCGAGTCGCTTTCCGCGACGGCCAAACGTTCCTGGACGGCGAAAAACATGGTGAACTTTCCGTTCAGAAAATAAACCTCCGGCGCCCAAAAATTTCGGTCGCCCCAAACGTCTTCGGAACGAAGTGCCTGCCCGTTGTGAAATCCGACCGGTCGGCCCCAATCGGCCAGATTTGTCGAACGATAGACTCTGATCCCCTTCTCGCGGAGTCCACCGGAGCAATAGAGGTAATAATACCCGCCATGCTTGAGGACGAAGGGATCGGCGCAGTTGGGAATGAGCCCTTCGGAATTGTCATAAACGCCCTCTGCGGGATTCGAAGCAAAGACGACGCACGGAAGAAGGACAAAGACCGCGGCAAGCGATACAAAATATGAGCGTTTGGCTGTCGTAGGCATGAAATGGGGGGTGACCTGATCCGGGGCAAATCCAATTTTGCCGACTCAAATTTCCAGCGAAAGTCCGATGACCGTCATTGTACCCTGTACACGGTTTTTTACAATCGGCGCTCGCATGAACATGTCTTGCCGGGAACTCCAATGGCTTTCGGAGAAAAAACATGTTTTCTCGAGAGTCCTCTCCATTCTCGCGACGACGACAGACATTCCATCGATGCGGTTCCGGGGCGCACTTGTTTCAAGTAAGGTGCGATGAGAACGCCGTATTGATTCCCCTTTTTGAAAATA
>JBEBTM010000121.1:0-9933 GCA_040393745.1 Thermogutta terrifontis
CTTTCGCGGCACCGAACTCCTGGCGACCGGCCATATCACCCTGGCCTTCGTCGACCGAACCGGCACGATCCAACGCGTCCCCGAATGGATGCGGCCCGAAGAATGAGAATTGACCGTTTTGGCTCGTCGCCGAAAACCGAGTCGAGCGACGCAGACGCCGGTGACCGATAAAACACGATAAGAAACCATGTCCGATATCCAGTGGTATATTCAAGTCGAAGAAGGCAAAAAGGCGGGCCCCCTTCCCTTTGACCGACTCCAGCGTTTGGCCGCCAAAGGGAAGATCGGGCCGGAAACCAACGTTCGAACCACGGAAACCGGGGCCGTTTGGACGCCGGCAAGGACCGTGTCAGGGCTCTTTTCCGAAACGGAAACAACCGAAAAATCCTCGGGCGACCGGCCGTTGCCAAGCATCTTTTCCGATTCCTTCACCGGCCCCGTGGAAGTCGATACACCAAGCGCCGAGCCTGCCGAGGTGCCGAGCGAGCCGGAGGATTCGCCGGAAGTACCCGTCGAAGAAAAACCGAAAGAAAAAAGCGCGGCCGTCAAGGTCCGGATCAATCCCTTGGGCGGCGTAAAAAAGCCCAAGAGCGGTATTGTCGTTGGGACCAAGGACAAGGGCAAGAGTTCCGTTGCCAATATCTCAATCGATTCGGTCGCCCAACCGGCCGCAAAAAAAACGACGGAAAAATCCGGGACGGTCAATATTTCCGTAACACCGAAGGCGAAGCCGAAAGACGCTTCGTCGTCCAAGGTGGTCGTGAACCCCTTTGCCAAAAAGACGGAGCCCGTCGAAGAACCCTCGGTCGCGGCTGAACCGGTCGTCGAGAAGCCCCGGGAAATCGTTGCGCCGTCGCCGAAAAAAACGAAGAGGGACGCCGGCTCATCGATTGTCCGGGTGACCGTGACACCCAAACCGAAGATCGAAACGGGCGACGCTTCAAACGTGGTCGCCGTCGTTCCGACGGCGGACAAATCCGGCGTGGTCCCCGCCGCCGCGAAATCCGAGAAACCGATTGCGCCGCCGAGCCGGTTTGGCTTGGTGAAAATCGGCGTTCTCGCCGCGACCGTGCTTTTCCTGGCCCTGTTCGGTTGGCGTTTCGCCGTGGAAATGAAAGTCGACGTCACAACCGCCGCAGTTTCGCTCACTCTCGGAATCCTGGCAACACTTACCGCCGCGGTCACGGCGTGGGTTTTTGCCGTAAAAAGTGAGGAGTCGCACTGACCGAGTCGAGCCACTCGAAAGTTGCGCCGCGCTTCGCTTCCGGCTCCCGATCGAAGAAGTATCGCCCTTTTTAACAGAATTGAAGGAGTTTTCCGTGACACAATATCCCATTCCGCAAGGTTATAAGCCCGCTTTCGATGTTCGTGAAATTGAAACGGCGATCAAGGGTATCAAGGATGAATTCGAACGGGCTTTGGCCGATGCGCTCAACTTGCAGCGGGTCACGGCTCCCCTGTTCCTTGAAAAATCCACGGGTCTCAATGACGACCTTAACGGCATTGAGAAGCCCGTGGCCTTTCGGGCTTCGAGCATCGGCAAGGAAGTCGAAATCGTCCAGTCGCTGGCTAAATGGAAACGGTATGCATTACACAAATACGGTTTCCAACCCGGCGAAGGGCTTTACACGGACATGAACGCGATCCGGCCCGACGAGGGATTGTCGCCCATTCATTCGCTGTACGTCGATCAATGGGACTGGTGTAAAGTCATGAAGCCGGACCAGCGAAATGTCGCGTTTCTCAAAGAGATTGTGACCTCGATTTACGCGGCCTTGAAAGTGACGGAGCAGCGGGTCGGTGCCCGGTACCCCCGGATCATGCCGATTTTGCCGGAACAAATCACGTTCGTGACCAGCGAGGAATTACTCGCAAAATATCCCGCGGAAACCCCCAAAGGCCGGGAAACCGCGTTCTGCAAGGAACACGGAGCCGTGTTCGTCATCGGTATCGGCGGCGAACTCATGGACGGCAGCATCCATGACGGTCGGGCTCCTGACTACGACGACTGGTCCACGCCGCGCGAGGGCGGAGTCGGCCTCAACGGTGACATCCTGCTTTGGCACCCGCTGCTGGAAACCGCCTTGGAAATTTCCTCGATGGGTATCCGAGTCGATGCCGAAACGCTACGCCGGCAGTTGAAAATCCGGGATTGCCAGGAACGGGCGTCGTTGCCGTTTCACCGGGGCGTGCTCTCGGGTGAGCTGCCCCAAACCATCGGCGGCGGTATCGGTCAGTCTCGGTTATGCCTGTTCATGCTCCGCGCGATCCATGTCGGCGAAGTCGCCTGCGGACTCTGGCCGGAAGAAATGGTCGAAGCGTACGAAAAAGCGGGAGTGAGGCTGCTTTAGGAACGGAAAATTACCGTGACGATTTTGATTCATGGCACAATGAACTTTTTCTTCATCGGCGGAATCGATACGGATATCGGCAAAACGCGAGCCACGGGACTGATGGCCCGATTTCTTTTGCGGCGTGGAGATCGTGCGATCACGCAGAAGCTCGTGCAGACGGGTTCGACGTTGGGAATCGCCGAGGATATCCTGGAACATCGCCGGATCATGGGTATCCAGCCGCTGGACGTGGACCGTAGCGGGTTGACCTGCCCGCTGACGTTTCGAATTCCGGCCTCTCCACATTTGGCCGCGGAAATGGAAGGCCGGGAAGTCGATTTGGACCGGATTGAGGTCGCGACCCGGTCCCTCCGGGAGCAGTTCGATTGGCTGCTGCTCGAAGGAGCAGGCGGATTGCATGTTCCGCTTCGGCAGGACCTTTTGACCATTGATTATCTCCAGGGGATTGGGACGCCGCTGGTGCTGGTTACCTCGTCGCGACTCGGCAGCATCAACCACACCCTGGCCGCCTTGGAGACGGTCCGGCATCGCAAAATTCCCTTGGCGGGTTTGGTGCTGAACCATTTTCACCCGGCCTTGGAAGCGATGCGCAAGGATACGCTTGCGCTGTTTCGCAGGGAACTGGCTCAATGGGGCCGGCCCCGTGCACTGGTGGAAATGCCGGAATTCCAAGGCGATCACATCCCCGAAATCGATTTCTCGCCGCTCTTCGAAGGTTTTCAGTGAACGCGATAATCCCGTCACTCTGCCGTGATTCTGTACTGGAATTCGCCTTCGGCCGTTTTGAAGCGGACCGCGGTCTTTTCCACGGTGAACGGGACCTCACGGAGTTTCTTTCCTACGGCGTCCAAGGCGGTCACGGATGTCGCTTCACCGAAGGTTTCCAGCAGAATTTCCATCGCGGGTTCGCCGGGGAGCGGTGTGACGATGAATGATTCGATCGTCTCGCCGGGTTTCGCCTCGACAAGAAAAGCCCCCGTGGTCGTACAAAAGTCGAAATCAACGGGCTCCGAAGGCGGTAAAAGGCGATTCGCCAGTTCCGTGTCCGACCATTCGATCGTCTCGACCGAAATATTCGAAACGGAATTATTTTCACCGCGCCGCTGGACGGTCATCCAGGCCACGGCGTAGCGGTCGCCGCCGGTGTCGAACCCGAGCAGTTTGGCCCGGCGGCCGTCGCCTTTCTGGTCGTAAAGTCCGACGACGAGGTAATACCGTCCGGCGGGCAAGTCGTCGGGCACGGTCATCGCGAGTTTATCCGTAATGGTTTTACCCTTCCACTGCGATGTGGGCGTCTTGGGGAACCCGCCGCCGAGCACGGCTTCTTTGAGCTTTTGATGCCAGTTGAGTCTCTGTTCGGTGCAGTGAACGAAGACGCAAAGGTCCTTGTCGATATCACCGGCGGCGTCCCAAGCGAAATCGGCGGTGAAACGGTTGGCTCCCGAATATTCGAACGAATTCAGGGCCGGAACAACCGGCGAAAGTCCGTCCGCGCCGGACTGTTTTTGCCGGGCGTTGACGTAAAACGTGGTATTTTCGTCGTCGAGAAACGATGCATATTCGACGACCCGGCCCTGATGTCGAACAATGCCCCCGTTCAAGGCGTCAGTGGAAGCGTAGAAACCGTACTGCGGAATGAGAAACCGCGGCTCCGGACCCACGAAATCCACGAACCGATTTTCACCTTCAGCAAGATTCCAGTTTTCGGCGCCCTGGTTCACGAATACGAGTGTGCCGTCCGTCCAGCGAACGATCTGTCGGTCGGGATTCTCTTTGTGAAATTCCACGCTCACGATTTCCTTGTCGGCGAGGTGTCGAGCCAAATCCTGGGCGAGCCAGTATTTTCGTACGGCACCTCGCACGCCCGCGCCCCGGTCGACCATCAGGGCATGGCCGGTGAGGATTTCCGAAACGAGATAATCGTCGCTCTCGATGCCGTGCAAGGTCCGGCCCCGACCGGCTTCGTACCGGTTGCTGTAACCGGCGCCGTGGAGCGAAAAAGTCGTGTGATGCACGGCGTCGAACCAGGGAACCCGAACCCAGTTTTTACAGCGGATTTGCATCGCGAAATTGGCCGGTTCGGAGTCGATGTACATAAATTGGCAATCGGCCCCGTCGAGATGGCCGATGAGCGAGTCCATGCCGCCTTCGCTGGACGTGGTTGCGCTGCGGAAAGTTCCGTCGGCGACGGCTTTGCTGGATTTATCGAGGCGATCCCGGATGATGTCGAAACTCTTCGCCCAGGCCGCCTGGGTTTCCGCGCGGCTGTGGAAATTGCCTTCCCGGTCGTAGAAATCCACGGGCGTCATGGAACTGAACACGTCGACGAAGTACGTCGACATGGGAAGTCCGGGCAGGATGAGACCCAGGTTTCTATCCAAATATTTCTCGATCCTGTCGGGTCGGAACCGGTAACTCTGCGCGTCGATGCCGAAATTGTTCCAGGCTTTCTGGGGCTGGCCGTTTTCGTGGAACGTGGTCACGTCGAAGCTGAATTCCCCGGCGTCGGGATAGAAGTCGATGTAATTATCGTGCACGCCGTATTGGATGCCGTTTTTGTCGCAAAAATCCAACGTTTCCCGCATTTCCTCCGGGGTTCCCAGCCGGGGATTCGGGGGCCAAATATCGGGAAGCCTGTTATCGTAACCCCATCGTTGCCAGTCGTGGACGATGAACTGGGCGTCGGTCATTCCGTAGGAAACGGCGGTTTCGAGTGTTTTGAGATGCTCACGGTAAGGACCGCCCCAGATGTCGAAGACGAAGCGGCCCGCCTTTTCGGGCGTTCCGGGTGCGGCGGCTTTACCGCAGATGGGCCGATAACGGACCGCGCAGTCGATCGCGCCGTCCAGACCGGGGAGCAGCGTCATGGTCGTGCCGGGATGCACCCGGAGTGTGTACCGTCGCGTTTTCGGGTCGACGACGAAACTATCCGGCGGGAAACTTGTCGCCTGGAGAACCGACAAGCCGTTGTCGAAGTCCATACCGACATGCGAGGTCGAAAGCCGGTGGCCGTCGCTACCGACGGTGAACGCCTCGGGTTCCTCGATGCAATATCCGTGACCGAAATAGACCCGGCTCGCCGAGTGTGTGGCGGGTCCGAATTCGATCCGGTCGATCAGGTCCAGGGCCGTGGCGTCGATTTGAAACTGGATCGCGGGACCGTTTTGCAGGATGCCGAAAAACAGGGTTTCACTGCGGTCTTCGAGCTGAATATCCTGGGCGAATTGAATATTCGCCGCGTTTTTTGACTGCGCTTTCGGCAGCCGGGTTTTCGGTTGCGGGGGGCCGCTCTCCGGTTTGGCATCGCGTGAAATCCAAGGCGAAACGCCGATCGTGCTGAAATCGCCGGACACGGACTGGCCTTTGCAGGAAACACGGAGCCCATCGAATTGGACTTGTTTGTCCGCGCTGCCCAAGCCGATCACGCCGTCGGTGAAGCCGTACCGACCGAAGGTTATCGCGGCGGTGAGTCCGCCTTCCAAGGAGTATACGGTTGTTCGGTTGGAGGCGGATTTGCCGGACCGAATCGCAACGAGATTTTCGGCGAACAGGGTTTGCTTTTCCTCGGCCGACAGCGCTTCGGGCCTTTCCCCGGCAAAGATCATCGGGTCGCCCCAGTAGCAGGAATCGCAGGTCGTATTGCGTTTCGGACCCGGATCGCTTTCGAGCCGGAGCAGAACGGTCTTACCGGCGAACGGAGACAGGTCCACGGAATTTTCGTGCCAAATCGTTTCGGCGTCGTGGTGTTCGTAAACTTTTTCGCCGTCGACAAGCACCCGGAACGTGACGCCGTCGCTGGACGGTTCCGGGGGATGAACGTCCCGGATAGCACTGAAAAAGGCCAGCGAAATGGGCGTGGTTTCGGGTAGCTTGACCCGGTATTCGGCTCCGACGTTACCCACGCCGCCTCGGTATGGCGGGTGCATGTTGATCGCCTGCCGGTAGATGCCGCCACGCTCGATTCCGTGCCGGTGGAGGCTCGCGGCCGAGGTTTTATCGCTGCCGGTGTATCCCACGGGGAGCAGGACGGATTCTTTGCCGTCGTAATTCCAAAGGACTCGGTAAGTGTCGAGGTTGGGCAGGAAAAGTCCGCCGCGCTTCGGCACCGTGTTGAGCGGCAATTCCTCGGCGTTTTCGAGAACCTGGCCGACCGCCGGATTTCGAACGCCGCCGATGAGCGGAACGTCGGTTTCGACGACGAGAACGATGTTGGCCGCCTCGGTTTTGTCGCCGTTTACCAGCGTGGCGTCGAGATGGACGGGATAGTGGGCCGAATACGTTCCCGGTAGTGCGACGATTTTAACGGACAGCGTTTGCGTTTCCCCCGCGGCCAGCGTGAGCGTTTGCGCCAGCTTGTCCCGTTCCAAGGGGTCCGTTTCGAGCAGTTCGAACGTCTCGATGGTCCGGAACGTGAGGTCGAGCGTGACGGGCTCGTTCGCAGTGTTCTCCAGCGTGACATTCACCGGGAAGGGCTCGGAAAGCTGCGTGAGCATGGCTGATTTCCGAACTGCGCCGGGCTCGCCGAAGTACAGCTTGACGGGCCCTAGCGTAGTTTGATAGGTCGTGTATGCGAATGATGTCGCTGAGAAAATGACCGCGAAAACGGCGATCAACAGGATCGAAATTTTTTTGAGGGCCATGTTTTTTTTGTGATTTTACACGCAGGCAACGAGGGGGGGGGAGTTAATCGTCGTATTCCGCGAAAGATTTACCGACTTTCACCGTGTAAAGACTTCCGGCGGCTTCAAAACTGACACGGTCGAATTCGATCTTGCGCACAAAGCAGCGCACGCCCCCGAGTCGGAACATTTCGTCCAACGAGAGCCAGTAAACCTTGTCCTCGGTTCGGACATGTACGCGGACCTGCATCTTGCCGTCCACTTCGACGATCGCCGTGACATAGCAATACGGCGAGTGGTCGAAATCGGGTGCCCGCGGTGGGTCGGGACCTTTCGGTCCCTCTGTCTGTACCAGCCTGGGCGGCGTGTAGACGCTGAACAGAGCCCGGTCGCCGATTAGGTTCAGCATGGCCCGCTCGTCTTCCGTGGCGTTCAGGCGACCCCGGGGAATCGGCGGCAGCGACCGCTCTGATTTCGCCTGATCCAGCGACAGTGCCTCGACCGTGATCGTCAGGTTCATAATTTGCGAATTCCTGACCGGCCTGGGATCGATCTTCCGGACCAAGTGCAGATAGCCCGACTTTTCAAAACGGCGGAGGAAGTCGGCCAGTTGTGACATGGTTCCATTGCCGTGCAAAATGAACGTGAACCGTTTGTACAAATTCCGGTTGTTGGCCCGGACGGCGGACACGTTGCCCGGATCGATACGTCGTTCACGGAAGCCCGCGTCCTCGGCCTGCTCCATGAGCCACTGTTGGTAGGTCCGCTTGGCATAGGTTTCGTCGGTGGGAAGCGATTCTTCGGACATTCGCTTCAGTTTATTTTTCACGGCCTCTTCCGTGGCCATTTCCGTTTCGAGTTTTTCCACTTCCGCTTGAAGCTGTTCGCGGTCCCGTCGGGCCTTGGTGATTTTCGTGCCGAAAAGATTGTAAAGCATCGGCAGGACGACCACGACGACCACGACGACCATGACCCCGATGAGAACCCGCTCCCGTTTTTCCTGCGTTGACGTGTCAAACAGTCCGCTCATGCCACGCCTCCTTCCCCGGCGGTTTCGCCATTTTCAGGGTTTCCAGCGGGGTCCGCGGGCGGTTGTTCGCCTTCGGGCGGTTCCGGCTCGTGTTCGATTTCGGTCGGCGGTTGCGCCGCGGCGTCCTTGGAGAGGTGAACCGAGAAATGGTAACGATACGTGTAGGGCGGCGTACTGCGATCCTCGCGCTGTTCGCCCGTTTTCAGAATATGCAGTTGCCCGTCGTTGAGCTTTTTGTCCATGGACGTCATTACGGACGAATCCCGAAGTAACGTTTCCAAGGACATGGACCCGCCGTTTGCTGCATTGAGGGTCATTTTGGAAATCATCATGTCCTTCGATTCCGGCACGCTTCGGGCCAACCAGTCGAGTTGCTCGAACCAATTGACTTTGTCCGCCTGCCAGGCTTCAATGGCGGTAAGCTGAGCCCGCTGCTCCCGGAACGTCGCGGCTTGACGATTCAGGGCGGTTCGTCGGTTGCCCAATTCTTTGACGTCTTTATCCAGGACCGACTGAGCGTAGAGTCCGAAGCCGCCGAGCGCGAGGATGAACAGGAATGTCGCGGCAATGATTCCCGTAGCCAACTGCCGCTTCCCGACGGGTTCGGGCCGCTTTGTCGGGTTGCAAAAATCAATCTCGCTGGTTTCGCCCTTGGCAATCTGGAGCAACGAACCCAGAAGCGGAGCAAAACGTTCGGGCTTTTCGACCATCGCCTCGCTTCGGCCTACCCGGAGTTCGCCGCCCCGTGACAGGCCGACCCAGGGATCGAACTGGGTGACGGTTACACCCATCGAATCGGAAACCTGCTTGGCCAGGGTCTCGAACCCCTTGCCAACGCCGCAAAGGACGACTTCGTCGATGGTGACGCCCTGGATTTCGTTCCGCACGGCGATCCGGGTCCGCTTGAGTTCGGCAATGAGCCGGGCCGCGAAGTCGGACGCGCTCACATCGTCGGGACAACTGATCTTCGGGGTTCGCATGAAGATCGGTTCGCCTTGGAACAGAACGACCTGCGAGGTTTCATTGGCATCAAGCTCGACGAACAGGACCGATTGGCCGGGATCGAACCGAGGGGTGTGACGCCAGAGGTACGCCGACTGGCAAGGCCGCAAGAGCAGGTGCTTGAGCGGCAGGTTCCATTGTTCGCATTGCTGTTGGATTTTCTGGAATCGGGCCGAGCGGATGGTCGACGCGATGAGATGCTTCGGCGCGCCGGCGGGGGCGTTTTGGCCTTTACCGCCCTTGCCCGGTTGGAGGGCGGGAAAGAGCGTACTCCGGGAGACGTTGTCGAGTTTGGTCGTGATGAAGAAATCCAGCGGGGCCGTGGCGTCGTAGCCGTTGAATTCCTTGGTCGCCTGGAATCGGACCAAGTCGGGCAATTCCTCGACGGGGACCGGCGGAAAGACCATCGAACGGACTTCCACATCGGCCCGGCTCAGGACGACAACGGTTTCCGTTTTGGACAGCCGATTCTTCTGGAGATAGTCGGCGAGTTGTTGTTTGATCGAGGGCCCCTGTTCGGCCCGGCTAAGGGGCTGCGCGGCTTCGCCGGTATCTTCTGCGGATTTATCCGCTTGCGGGGTCGCAAAAACGGCGCAATGCTCAAAAGTCGCCGAACCGTTATGAACGTTCGCCGAAAGGAGCAGGAGACGGTCGTTCTCCCATGTCAGGGCAAGCCAATTTGCCATGGTTTTGTATCGCTATGTCGGATTGTTACCGTTTCGTGGGTCTCGACAGACCCCGTATCCGGTTTTTCGGCCAGTTGTGTCGTGTTGGAGCACGAGATTTTCCCGTGCCGTTACAGGTGGAACTGTATCATACGCAAAATCGCATAAAAAAACAGCGCGTCTTGCCCCATTTAACCCCGAAAACAGCCAAGGGGTGGATGAAAAGTCGAGAAATGAAAGAAAATTCCCACCGGCGCCGGCCC
>JBEBTM010000122.1:0-9931 GCA_040393745.1 Thermogutta terrifontis
TAGGAACCGAAGAAGCGGCTCATCCAGCAAAGACTTACCGCTTCCCGGGGCAAGGCCGTAACGCCTCACCATTAGAATTCTATGCATGACAGTGGTGACGGTCAAGGAAAAAGTGCGCTTTGGCATTCTTATCCGAATTGATTCTTTACGAATCGAATTCCGTCTAACTTATTGCATGGACACGGTTTTCGCAATACGGCTTCAAACGATACGCCCCGGCAATGACGACAAAAATACATCCACGGCAAATTCGGACGGATCGGAATACGCATGCTCGCCGTGAATACAGGCAGGAAATCATCGACGATTTTGTCGCCCTCTTGGAGCAAGGTCAAGAACCGCCGCCTCTTCTGGTGTTTTTTGATCCCAAGACCGATGAAACGCTTTTGTCTGACGGGTTTTACAGGTTTTTTGCTCACATGAAAATCCGTCCGAACGACTTGATCGCCGTGGAAACGAAACTCGGATCGCCGGATGCCGCTCGGTGGGCGGCGCTGGGCAGGACGACTTTGAATGACAGCGGCATCCAGACCGGTCGGGCAGACAAAAGGTGGTTTGCCGAGCAGGCCCTCAAGCATCCCTTCGGCCAAAAACTCTCCAATCGCGCCTTGGGAAGCTACTTGGGAATAGACCACAAAACGGTCGCCAATGTTCGCATGGAACTGATGGGCGTTGGAGAAATTCCCCATGTTGAAACACGGACAACAATCGACGGCTATCGAGATTCGAAGAAAAAACAAAAAAATTTTACAGCTTTCCTTGCCGGTGAAAAAGCCCCTTCGGGAACGAAAATTTTCCTGCCATCCGATAACGCTCAACTTCTTGCCAATCAGTGACTTGAGAATTTTTCAGACGACTATCTCGAAGAGTGTGTCAAAGTTCTTTTGCACAAGATTCGAGAGCGAAAATTGGTCGTTGGGAAGAAAACATCGGCTTCTCGATGAAAAACATTTCAGTCTCCCTGCGATATAGATGAAGGAATCGGACTATCTCATCAATCACCGGATACGATTATCGCACCAACAAACAATAGGATGACCATGAAAGAATTGACAATTAACGAAAAAATGAGCAGCATTAAGAATGACTTGATCGATGGATCGACATCCATTCAGGAAATCTCCTTGGCGGAGATCAGTCTCGGCGAAACCCAAATCCGGGTTACGGTCAGCGAGGAGACGGTCGTGCGGTATTCCGAAGTCATGGAAACCAAAGAAGATTTGGACAAATTTCCGCCGATTCTTCTGTTCCGCGATTTCGAAGGAAGGCTCTGGCTTGCCGATGGCCATCACCGGGTCATGGCGGCTATTCGGCGTGGATTCAAGTCGATTCGGGCCATGATCCGGCCCGGCACAAAAGCCGACGCCATTTGGGAAGCAGCCAAAGCCAACGGACGAAACGGGTTACAATTGGGGCGTCTGGACATCCGCCGGGCCGTGGAGATGATCGTTGCCGCTTGGCCGGAAAAATCGAACCGGGAAATTGCCGATGCCATCGGCTGTTCCCACACGAGCGTTCAGCGGCTACGATCCGATCATTCAGGTGGAACAAATGTTCCACCTGAAAAACGGACCGGCAGGGACGGCAAATCGTATCCGGCTCGTCAGCAGACGAAGAAAGTGTTTTCCCCATCCGCTCAGTCAGTGAATAAAGTTGTATCGATTACACATGAGGAAGATTCGATTGATGAAACGGAGCTTTACGAGCTGCTCGCTCGGGAAGCTGGCGTGTCAGTCGAGACCTTAAAAAAAGGCGAGTATATTTTACAGCATGCCGACGAGGAAACCAAACAGTATCTTCGCCAAACGGGTGACGATGAGCAAATCAATGAAGTTTACGATCGGCTGATGATCGAAAAATCGTCGACGGAATCGCCATTACCCACGGTCGACAAGTCGCAAACACCACTTCGAAAAATCTATTCGCATTATGACGAAGAATCCTTGGTGAAAGACCTCGTCGAAGCGTTTTCGCCATCAAGCGTCAAGAGCCTACCCTTTGCCATCGTCCGTGAGTTACGCCGAGATGAAACACAAAAAATCAGCATCGAAAGTATGGTGAGCCATTTTGTCAACCAGTGCATCCTCAAGATGGAAGAGTCGCAATACAAAATGTTTCTTGCCGATCTTTTTAAGCAGATGTATGACAAACCCGATCTTGCCGACAAAATCATGAAGCTCGTCGAAGAAGAGGAAAAAAACCACGCCAAGTAACTTCTCTTTCTTATCCGAATCCAATCCGATTGAATCTTCATCGGTTCTTTTTCGTCAATGGCCACCTCACGTTTCATCCGCGATCGAGGTGCGCCACTCTCGTTTCCCTTTTTCCACAGGAGTATGCCTATGCCCGAAAATGACATCTCTTTCGTTTCGATCCCGCTCATGGATCGACCGCCGCCTCTGACCGATGGGGCGATTTCTGACATGCAACTCTTTCTGAACGATTTCTTTCGCCTCGACCTGCCGGCGCCGATTTATCTTGTCCGTGCCGCCGAGCCGAGACCCGGCATTCTCGCCGAACTGGAAGGCGGAGTCGGGGCGATCAGGGAAAAACAACGCATTTCCAAATGGAACGGTCCCGGATTTTTGTTCCGAATTCACGATGACCGACTCACTCCGACGCAGTTTCATTCGGTCAGCGCGCACGAAGCCGCGCATTGTTTCGATCCCCACATGATGCCGCCGACCGACTGCTGGAATGAGTCGATTGACCGCGACATTCAAGAGATATACGCCGACCAACTGAAATCGGCAGGCTTTCCTCCCGATGCGGTCGGGCAGCAAGTGTGCTATCACGACGCCCGGTTTTGGCGCAACACGTTTCACATCGCGCACCGCATGTCCCAATCCGGAAAACAATGTCGTTCCATTTATCTCGGCGCGCCGGAGGAGTCGATCTACCAGATGGCCGCCGTCATTGAGCCGGAACTTGAGGCCATGTCGAATGTTCCGTTTTGGCGACTTGCCCGGCGACCTGTTTCCGGCGCGTTCTCACAACTGTTTCAACGGGTTCGGACTGACGTTTTTCCGACCCAATTTCTACCTCTCTCTTGAAAGGATTTTACCATGACGTACGAAAACACTCTCCTCGCCGCCCGTGACGCCGAAATTCTGGCGTTGCAAAAGTACAATGCCCTCGTCCGTGACACGGCTCGCGGCAAGGAAACGGATGGTCGCGACGTCCTCGAAATTCTCCGCCTCGTCGAAAAGTCCGTCGAAGAACTCGAAGCCGACGTTCAATGGCGGATCGAGCGGGACAGGCAAATCGCCGAAATCATGCAAACCGAAAAACTGGAAAATGAACAAAAAACCTTGCAAGCCAAAGTCAATAAACTGTATGCCGATTTCCAGCAAGTGGAACAGAAATATCATGCCGAAGTTTATCCGCTTGAAGCCGGAATTCGTGAGATCCGCGAGCGTCTCACTCGCACTTGCAGTATCCGGAGCGATTTGCTTCTGGACTGCCGCGACGAAAACCTGAACCGGGAAATGGACGACATTCGTCGTTTGCAGTATGAGAAGGAAAAACGTGTCCGCGGCCTGACCGAAGCAACCGAACAGGATCGACGCGAATTGAATCATCTCGAAGCGGTGAAACGGGACCGGACGATCAGTTTCTCGAAAATGCTCCGAGGCGATGCGTTGTCCGATGAGATCAAGACGCTTCGTGCGAAAATCCGCAAGAATGAAAAGGAAATTGGCTATCTCGAAGCGGATGCGAGCGAACTCGAATCCCGGGAACGCGATCTCAAAACCAGGATGATGCTGGCGTAATCTGTTTCGCCGCATTCCGTACACTATCTCTTTCCGGCACGGATATTCGTCCGTGCCTTCTTCCACCCGTCCCGACTCCGGTCGGGACGATTCTTTCACTTCTCCCAAATCATTATGACGAAACAATCCTCTACGGGCCAGACGTCCCCGGCGGTCACGAACCGCAACGACGCCGACATTCCCTATCATCCGTTCGCTGGTATTTTTCCATTGCTTGGCGAAACGGAAATCCAGACGCTTTCGAAGGACATCGCCGAAAACGGTCTCCAGATTCCCATCACACTCCATGAAGGAAAAATCCTCGACGGTCGCAACCGTCATGTCGCCTGCATTCTTGCCGGCGTCGAGCCGCGATTCGTCACCTTCGACGGCGATGATCCGGTCAAGTTTGTTGTTTCAACAAATCTGCACCGACGGCATTTGAACGAATCGCAACGAGCGATGGTCGCGGCGAAGATCGCCAACATGCGACAAGGAGAACGAACCGACCTTGAACCTTGCGCAAATTTGCGTAAGGTTGACCAAAACGAAGCCGCTACTTTGCTGAATACTTCTCGTCGTTCGGTTCAACATGCCAAGAAGGTCGATGCTGAAGCAATTCCTGAAGTCGTGACCGCCGTTGAATCGGGTAAGCTGTCCGTTTCCGTTGCGGCAACGATTGCCGAAACGACGCCGGAGAAGCAGCGAGAAGTGATCGCCAAAGACGACAAAAGGGCGATCCTTGCTGCCTCGAAGGAAATCCGCAAGGAAATGGCCGAAGAGCGCCGGGAGAAACGGACACAGGAAATCGCCGAGGCTGTGCGCAACAATAAACCGCTGGACGGTTCTATCGGCAAGTTCGCCGTGATCTACGCCGACCCGCCCTGGGCTTACGATTCCAGCGAGTCCGACATGCGAGTCATTGAGAACCACTATCCGACCATGCATTTGGACGATATTTGTACGATGGGCATCGATAAGATCGTCCACGACGACGCGATCCTGTTTCTTTGGACGACGAGCCCGAAACTCAAGGAAGCGTTCCAGGTTCTCGACGCCTGGGATTTCCGCTATCGCACCTGTGCCGTCTGGGACAAGGAAAAGATCGGCATGGGTTATTACTTCCGGCAGCAGCATGAAATCCTACTCGTCGCGACCCGGGGCAACATCCCCGCTCCGGCA
Source organism: Thermogutta terrifontis (assembly GCA_040393745.1). Classification (GTDB taxonomy): domain Bacteria; phylum Planctomycetota; class Planctomycetia; order Pirellulales; family Thermoguttaceae; genus WRKP01. Next base: position 4,935 of record JBEBTM010000122.1, read on the forward strand.
GCGGTAAACCGGCCTTCGTCGGTGATCCGGTCACCTCGGTCGGAACACAGCCGAAAACCGGAAGTCCTGTACGATATTATTGAATCCATGTATCCGCAGTTGCCGAAGATCGAACTCTTCGCACGAAACGAACGGCGCGGCTGGAGCCGATGGGGGAATCAGGCATGATCATGATACACGATTTTCACAAAAGTCTCGCATTGTCCGACGCCGTTTCACTGGAACCGTGGTGGGAAGAAGTCTATCGGAAGGCGTTTCCGTACTTCAAATCGATGGAGCGGGTTCCCGCCGGTACGCCGCAGCAGCGGGCCGGAGTCGACCGGATCGTCCATCTCCAGGGCGGAGCGGCGATCTTCGTCGAAGAAAAGGTTCGGCACAGCGACCATGACGACATCCTGCTGGAAATCCTGAGTTCCGAGGAACACCGAACGCACGGTTGGGCCTGCAAGCAACTGGGATGCGAGTATGTCGCCTACGCTTTTCTGCCGAGCCGACGCTGCTATTTCTTTCCGTTTCAACAACTCCAGAAGGCGTTGGCGAACAACTGGAATCGTTGGCGAAGTGAATGCGAAACGGTCCTTGCGAAGAATCGCGGCTACACGACCGTCTCCCTTGCCGTGCCGATCGACGTGCTGCAGAGAGCGATAGTGGACGCCTCGCTTGTTCGCTGGGACAGGACGGATATTTCCAATTGATTTCACTTCGGAAGCGGTCTTCGGGCCGCTTCCTACCTTTTTTGAAAGATATTTTATGACGAACGAACATTCTCTATTGCCTTCGGAGCGGATGCTCCAGACGGCTAAAAACTACTGTCAAACCGGGTTTTCGGTCATGCCGATTGCCGCCGGATCGAAAAGGCCCGTGGTGCGATGGAAATCTTTTGAAACGGAATTGATTGCCGAAGACGAATTGGATCGGCTTTACCGGACGCCCGTCGATGGCAAGCTGCCCGACCGTGTCGCTGTGATCGGCGGTCCGATCTCCGGCGGACTTGAAATGCTTGACTTCGACCTTGCCGGCGTCGAATTCGAACCATGGAAAGAATTGATTCCTGTTGAACTTTTTGAGCGACTCCTCATTGAACGAACGCCAAACGAAGGTTATCATGTTGCTTATCGTTGCGAGATTGTCGAAGCGAATCAAGGCTTGTGCCACCGCCGGATTTTCGATGAAGCCGAGCAGCATGCCGGCTGGAAAACGACCATTGAGACGCGAGGTGTCGGCGGTTACTGCGTCGTTGCGCCAAGCGAAGGTTATACGCTGATACAGGGCGACTGGAAAAATTTGCATGTCATTTCGCCGGAGGAACGCGACCTGTTGATCGAGGCCGCTCGGTCGCTGGACCGGAAACCCAAAGATGCCGTTTCGGAAAATACGGTGTTCGAACGACAAAGCGACCGGCCCGGCGACCTATTCAATGCCGATGCCGACACGCCGCGAGCGATCCTGGAATTGCTTCTGCGACATGGTTGGACGATGGACCATGAAACGGAGCAGCATTGGTTTCTCAAACATCCGGGCAATCGGAGCAAAGAACATTCGACGACCTTGTCGAAGTCCAACGGATTTCTGCACACTTTTTCGCCGAACACGCCCTTTGAACAAAACCGCAACACACCGCCGTTCGAGATTTATGCGATTCTCGAAGCCGATGGCGATTTTACCCGCGCTGCCGCGAAGTTGGCCGAGGACGGGTTTGTGCCACCACCGCCGCCTCCGGTCGATTTGTCGGGCATCCTGTCGCAAACAACGGCCTCCAGGCCGGACGAAGACAGCCTATTCAAAATCTGGACCTGTCCCGAACTGATGCAGGCCGACTTGAAGCAGGAATTCCTGATCGAAAACGTCCTGGTCGAAGGCCAGCCGTGTATCATCGGCGGGCCGAAGAAATGCCTGAAAACCTCGATCATGCTCGACATGGCCGTGTCGCTGGCCGCCGGTGTTCCCTTCCTGCGCCGCTTCGCCGTGCCCGTACAAAAACGAGTGCTGGTCATGAGCGGCGAATCCGGGCTTGTGACGATTCGCAACACGATCCGTCGAATCACCGAGTCCATCGACCTTGATCCGCAGGAGATCGAAGACCTCTTGATCTGCGACCGGGTACCGCGATTGGACAATCTTTCGCACATTGACATCCTGACCCGAGCGATGAAGGAATTCAAGCCCGACGTCGTGGTTTTCGATCCGGCGTACTTGATGTTGACGACCGACAAGCCCGAAAGCCTGTTTGCGACAGGTGGTCAACTGTCAGCTATTTCGTTGCTCTGCCAGATTCACGGCGCAACGATAATAATCGCCCATCACAATTCGAAGTCGAGCAATGTGATCGGCCGGACGCCCGACCTTGACGATCTCTCCTGGTCCGGTTTCGCCGAGTTCGCCCGGCAATGGATTCTCGTTTCGCGCAACAAGGCTTACGATCCCATGACCGGCGACCAGCATATCAAGATGGTCGTCGGCGGCAGTTACGGCCACGGCGGCGAGTACGACATCCGCGTCCAGGAAGGCGTCTATCCCGACCGCCGCTGGGACGTCGAAATGACGGACTTGAACGCGATCGTCGGCCAGGTTTGTTCCGAATCCGGTTCGGAACGGAGGGCGGAGCGACGGCGCCAACGCATCCTTGACGAATTGAGAAACCACCGCGAGCCGTTGAGCAAAAGAAGATTGATGACTCTTACGGGCATCAATTACACCTATGTTACTGATATGGTAAATAATCTCGTTGCTGATGGAACATTGATCGAATCTCAAATCACCTCGGCCAACGGGATGAGCTACTCGGGTTATTCTTTATCAAACCCGGCCTAAAAAATCCTGCTACGAAATTTTCAAAGAAATTCACATGCGACAGGAGTGGCGTGACAAGGAATGGGAGGGGCCTCAAGCCCTCCCTTCCTGTCTCGCTGCTCCGCATGTGACCGTTACAACACCATCTTCTCCTTAGGGTAGCGCCCATTTTGTACCACTCCTCTTCATGACGACAATCGTATCCGTATCTCATTGATTGAACGGATGTTATGTCGATTGGTCTATTTGATTTGGCAGGACGGGTGATACAATTCCATTTTCACGTTTCATAGCGCCTCCGGTTTTGAAGCCGATTTGGCGCAACTGTATTATGAAAGGAATGTTATGAACGATTCGACACAGGTCGATCCGATTCGGCCAAAATGCCCTGTTTGTGGCGTGGAGCGGCAAAACGAGATACTCAATGCGTTGAGTAACGATTGTTCCGACGACTTCGTCGACCCGGATCATCCAGCCTTCGTCCCTGCGGAGATGGCTTACCGGCGAGGTTTCACACAGGCTCTTGCGGAACTTTGCCTGCACACGAAAGATGTTCCCGACGAGGTTCGAATCTGGATCAAGGAATACTTCGACCGCTGTCAGGGCTGGCGAAACGACTTCCGCTCTGGCAAACAGACAGATTTCTGCGAGCCGCCGCCCGAAAGTAAGTCTTATCCAAAACGAAAACAATAGGTAATATCGCACGATATGTCGGAACACCATAAGCAATTGTCATGTCAATAGATAAATGCAAATCCTTGCAGAATCTTAATTGTTGTGCGAATATATACCAAACTGCATTATCGCACGTTAATAAAATTCATTGTCGGCGCAACTGATTGACAACACGAACTTTAGAAAAGGTACTACAGAAACGAAAGTCAACTTTAGGGCATCGAAAGGTATCGAGGCACTAGAGAGTCTTTCTTTCTCAGCTGATAGTTGGTTAATCCATGCAATTTCAAGACTTAGGGCATCCCGAACGTTCGGTTTCGTTCCCGACAGAAGCGGGTTTTGCGAATGGGTGTCAATTGTGGCGCAGCCGATTGACGGCGGTTGGTCGGCGAGGGCTATTTTTCGCCTCCCTTCCGAACCGACCTTGAAAACCCGCCGAAAAAGGTCGTTTTTCGGGGAAAAAACCGTGATTTTGGCCCTTTTTAGGGTGATTTTCGCCGTTTTTGGAAAATCGGCCGTTTTTGGCGACCTTCAAATACTCGGTCAAAATCCCGACCGGCAACGACTTCGCCGATAAAATCCCGACGAAGTCTTGCCGGGTCGGGCTTGCGCTGGTGAGACCGGTTAGACCTTCTTTTCCGATTGCTCGTTCACCTTGATCGAACCAAGTTGACGTCGGACATATTGTAACAGATGTGCGGCGACGTCCGCCGTATCGAATGCCTCCAATGATTTGAAATCCTCCTTGAACATCGAGTCCCGTTGTACGGTAATTTCACTTGGGAATGTCGACCGGTATTTGTGAAGTTCTTCGCATGCCTGTCGAATCCGCTGACATGCCCGGTTGATATGGTTGTTTGGGCCTTTCTTCTGGTTCATTGTTGTTCTCCGATTTGAAGGAATGGTTGTGGGAACGTTTTTGCTTCACCACGACAGATCGGTCGACGTTCGCCACGGCTCCAGAGAAAAGAAGAATAAACCTGAAAAAGAAACCGCCCTGAACGACAACAACCCTCGAAGATGCATGTATCAACAAGGGCGTTGCCGCGTGGTAGTGGGTCGAGCGGGTTGTCCCGCACGTTGAACAGGATACCGAATCGACCGGATAGATCAAGCGGACATGTTCGGATTTATCAAGAAATATCCTTGTTTTTCCAGTGTTCGGCGACTTTCGAAAACTTTCTGCGGAATTATGGAAATTCCATGCAAGCTTCCGAAGAATCGACTTGCTTTGTGTGTGACACGAGTTAACATGTCACACGCTGGAACGAACCAGCGCAACAATAACACAAACCAAAGGAGAACGAACATGAAAGCGACAGAGATCAAAATCGGAAAGAGCTACGAAGTGACCGCCGGACGCAACAAAACGAAAGTCAAGGTCACGAAGTTCAACACCAAGAACGGCTCTTGGGAATGCGAAACGGAAGCAGGAAAAACAATAAGCATCAAAGACCCGAAACGCTTCCTCGCCGAAGTTGGTAAGAAGCCTTCCATAATCCAGAACGCCATCAAAGCGGTGTTGCCCAAAG
>JBEBTM010000123.1:0-9912 GCA_040393745.1 Thermogutta terrifontis
CGGCGCCGGCGGGCAGCACGTCAATAAAACCTCGAGTGCGATCCGACTCACGCACATTCCAACGAACACCGTGGTTTATTGCCAGAATGAACGCAGTCAACACAAGAACCGCGCTCTGGCCTGGAAAATGCTGCGTGCTCGCCTTATCCGTGCCGAAGAAGAAAAACGGGAAGCCGCGATGGCCGAAAAGTACAAAAACATGGCCAAGGTCGGTTTCGGTTCGCAAATCCGCAATTATTTCCTGCACCCCGACCAGCGTGTCAAGGACTCCCGGACCGGTTACCAGATGGGCAATTTCCACCAGGTTCTCGACGGCGATATTCAGGGGTTCTTCGAGGCGTTTTTGCGCTGGCGTGTCAAGGAAGAATAAACGGCAAAATGCAAGGTCATATTACGGAGAGGATGTGAAATGTTACAGATTTTCCTGCTTTTCTGTTTTCTGCTCGAAGCGGATGATTCCGTGCATTATGTCGCTGATACGTTTGATAATGCCGAGCGAGCCGTTCGCATTCTCAAAGCCCGCGAATTCATGGGACGGATACTCGATCCGACCGGTGATGTCGGCGATCTTTCCATCGAACAGCAATACCAAGTCACGGCACTGCGCGAACTGTTCGATTCCCTGGGAGTCCGGATGGCACGTTGGGAGGGACGGAGCGTATTCGATAAAAACAGGAACGCCTTGCGCTGCGGAAGACTCGTCGAGGTAACCGATTACCGCGAGGACATGGGGCCCGACGGTTTGCCCTGCGTCGAATGCCGCTGTCGGTTCGAAATCGGCGGTGTGTCGGTCCGGCTCGGTTTTTCCGTAGCGGATTCCCTGAAAGATGCCGAAATACTTTCCGTGCATATCGTTTCCGACCCTGAAGAACCCATACCGGAATTCTTCCCGACGCACGGATATTATCGGCATAAAAACCATTTTTATTCGACTCTTTTCAGCACCGAGGTTACGGGCCCCCCGCATCCGAACGAACCGGCCTCCGTGGTGATCGGACCGGAAAACCGGGGCGAAACACGGCGGGAGACGGAGATGCCGCCGGAGCGACTCAACGTCGATACAGGTTCGCCTCGGCAGCGTCGGCTTGCGGAGACGTTTTTGTACGATGTTCGAACCGCACAGGACGGAGCCCCCGAAGTCGACCAAACGGACGGGCTGACCGGTTCCTGGCAGATCGACGTGAACCACCTCGCATCGCTCTTTCGTAAATTTTCGCACGAAATGGCAAGGCGAGGCGGTCGCAATCTTATCGATGGCGATGGTAATGCTCTCCGCTGCGGCCGGTTCACTCATGTTGCCGAATTCCGCAACTACACGCACTTCGACGGAACACTGATGATCGAAGCGGTGTGCCGGATGGAATGGGCGGGCATCCTGGTCCGACTCGCATTTGACGAAACGGAAAACAGGGTAACCGCGATTCATGTCGTCCGGGATCCCACGCAACCGGTTCCCGAGTTCTATCCGAAGACGGGATATTTTGAAAATCTCGACCCCGCCCCGTTGTCCGGCCGAAACTGCCACATCACGGCTACGACAGGCATTGAAAACAATCCTGAAACGCGCGTGGCGGCTTTTGCAATCCTATTACGAAAAATAGGCTCGACTCCGAAATCTCGGCATGCATGGCAAAGCGAACAGAACCGGGAACCATGGGAAGACCCCGTTACGAAAATTCGCTGGGAGCCGTTCGAGCCTTCTGTTTCGACGGACACCCGCCGCAAGCCCTGGCGGAACGGGTTCCCGTACAACGAAGCCGTCGGGTTCAACGCTTCGGGCCGATTCCACTGGGGCCGCCTTCCGACGGGGGAGTATCGCATCGCCGCGAGCACGGTTCCTTCGGCCTTGACCTATGGCGACGGCGAGAGCCGAGAAATCGATTTTGCCGTTTTCCTGGGCGATCCCGTCGTGATTTCGGACTCCCGACAAGGCGTCACGACGGAAATCGTCTTTCGAAATATTGAAGCAAAAACACTGCGAATCCGGGACCGCGAAACCGGCGAGGCCGTGTCGGGCGTGTTTTCGCTCAAGATTCATCCGCGAGGATTTCCCGGACAGATCCGGTTCCATGCTTACCGGACATCGGATACCGGCGACTTCCTGTTGCGAAATCTCCTGCCGGGTCCGTATACGCTGGAAATCCGGCGGCTCCAAGGGACGATCGTCGAGCCTGTCCGACAATCATATCGTTTCGAATTCGATGGGACAAAAGACTGGACCGTGGAACTTCCCCATCCGTGGGAAGGAACCGAGGTTTCGCGTTGAGTCCTCTATTTCTCGCTACAGAAAAAACTCGACGGCGTTTTTAAAGAGGGCCAACCCGTCCCCCGGCGGCATGATTTCCTTGAGTGAATCGGCCGTGTGCAGACGGGTCCAGTGAGGATGTTGCACCGCATCGATAAATCGCTCGGGATGCGGCATGAGTCCGAAAACCCGGCCCGTCGCGTCACACATGCCGGCAACGTCATCATCCGATCCGTTGGGATTTTCACCGGGTAAATAACGCAAAACGAATTGCCCCGCCTTTTTCATCGCCAGCAAATCCGCCTCGCTCCGAGTCGCAAACCGACCCTCGGCGTGGGCGATCGGCAGATACATGGATTCCACGTTTTTGAGGAATACGCAATTTTTAGAATCGGCGTGGAGCCTGACCCAACGGTCCGTGTACAGCGGCACGCGATTCCAGGTGAGCGTCGCCTTCGGCCCCTTATCATCATCTTCGAACAGCATGCCCGACTTGAGCAAAACTTGAAAACCGTTGCAAATACCGAGAATCAATTTACCTGCATCCCGGAATTTTTTGAAGGCGTCGGGAAGGTGATTTTCCAGCTTGGCCGCGAAAATCCGGCCCGCGGCAATGTCGTCGCCGAAGCTGAATCCGCCCGGAATGCAGAGGATCTGGGCCGCCTCCAACGCCGCCGGGGATTCGAGCAGGCGGTTGACGTGGAGAATCTCGACCGAATCCGCTCCGCCCGCTTCAAAAGCGAAGGCGGTTTCGTTTTCGCAGTTCGTTCCAGGGGCACGCAGAATCAGGATTTTTGGCTTCGGCATGGGGATTTTGGCGAGAATGAGAATTCACGGGCAAAGGGACGAGCCTCGATTATATCGCTCCCTTCGAGGGCTGGCAATCGGCGGCAAAAGGCTTTTCTCCGGCAGGTTCGCAAAAACCGCTGGGTGTCTCTCGGCAGACGGTGCCGGATTGTGTAGAATGGCAAGTCCTGAACACTGTTCCACCTTGTGATTCGCCTCCAGACGGACGCGGCTCCGATTTTTCCAACCGACGATGACAGCATTTACCGGCTTTTCACCCCAAGCGTTAAAATTCTTCCGCGACTTGAACCGCAATAATACCCGCGATTGGTTTGCGGAGCACCGCTCGGATTATGTGAAATTCGTGCAAGAGCCTGCCCGAAGCCTCGCGGCGGCGCTGGGCCCCATGCTCGAAGAACTTGACCCGAAAATCATGACCGTACCCAACCGCGTCGTTTCTCGGATTTATCGGGATACTCGCTTTTCCAACGACAAATCGCCGTACCGCCCCCGGGTTTTTCTCGCCTTTCACCGTGACGTTGACCGCTGGAGCGAAACGCCTGCGTTTTTCCTGCAAGTCGAAGAAAAGCAATATGTTTTCGGCATGGGAATTTACGGCCCTCCCGCAGCGACAATGCGCCGGTTTCGATTGCTTATCGATGACGAACCGGAACAATTCCTGGCCGTGATTGATCCCGTGCTTCGAAATCGGTCCATGGCACTGGAATCGGAGAAGTACAAACGGCCATTTCCATGCAGTTTTGTCGGATCGATCTTTCGCAAAATCGAACCTTGGTACCAGAGCAAGTCGATTGCCGTGATCGGTTATCGCGAACCGGATAAAACGCTGTATTCGCCGAAACTCGTTGATTTCCTGCTGGACAGGTTTGTAATACTCAAGCCGCTTTACGATTTCCTCTGGAAATCGATTTTGCTTTAGCTTTTCACCGGTGAATCAATTTTGGGCCGGACGAAGCAAGGCAGGCAACTCTCATCTCAGATTTTTCCCTTGACAAAAGCCTGATTTTCGCCGATAATACCCGTAACCGTCGAGGAGATTCCGCGAAAAAAAGGAATTCCTCATTCTGTCTCGTGGTTCAATCCCTCTTTGGCAATGAAATAAGCGACCGATTTCTGGTTTTTGTATGAAATTGTACGGTGATGATCTCTCGCGCCGTTGGTTTCGTGTTCTTGTTTTCGCTTATTTTTTCAATCGCCTCGCTCTCTTTGTTTCGCCGTCGATGCAAAACAAATTCTTGGCGGTTAAGGAGATTTTATGGCTGTTATTGCGATTTCTCACCTCACGTTCGCCCATGACGGCGGCGACGAACTGTTTTCCGATGTGACCCTGCAAATCGAGACCCGGTGGAAACTTGGGCTCCTGGGACGTAACGGCCGTGGCAAGACCACGTTGCTCAAACTGCTTCGCGGAGATTTCCCGCACGAAGGCCGTATCCAACGGCCTGGGCTCGTGGACTATTTTCCTTACGAAGTCGACGATGCGTCGAAAACGACGCTTGAAATCGTCTCGGGGATTGCCGATTTCGAACCCTGGCAGCTTTCCCGGGAGCTTTCGTTGCTCGAAGTTGACGAAGAAGTTCTATGCAGGCCCTTTGAAACGCTCAGCGGCGGTGAACGTACAAAAATCCTGCTTGCGGCATTGTTTTTGAACGACAACCATTTTTTGCTCATCGATGAACCGACGAACCACCTTGACCGGGAAGGCAGGAAGATCGTAGGCGAATATTTGCGTTCAAAAACCGGCTTCATCCTGGTGTCGCACGATCGTACCCTCTTGGACCGCTGCGTGGACCACATCCTGGCGATCAACCGTTCGAGTCTCGAACTCGTCCAGGGAAATTTTTCAACCTGGCAGCAAAGTCGGGAAAATCAGATCGCGTTTGAAACGGCCGAGAACCGCCGGCTGCGCAAGGAAGCTCGGCGGCTTGAAGAATCGGCCCGGCAATCTTCGGATTGGTCGAAAAAGGCCGAAAAGGAAAAGTACGGCAACGGCCCGGTAGACCGAGGGTTTCTCGGAGCCAAGGCGGCCAAGAAAATGCAACAGGCCAAGTCGGCCGAATCCCGCCGATTGAAAGCCGCGGAGGAAAAATCGAATCTACTCCGGGATGTTGAAGTCGAAGATCCGTTATCGATTTCACCACGGAAATTCCATGCGGGCCGGCTTGTCGACGTGACCGGATTGTCGCTCCGGTATGGCGAAAAGATTTTGTTTGAAAATCTGTCGTTCTCCCTCGATGCGGGGGACCGGATCGCGCTGTGCGGCCGGAATGGCTGCGGAAAATCGAGTCTGCTCCGTCTTTTGGCGGGTGAAACGTCGGACGCCGAAGGATTCTACCGGGTACCGGCCTCGCTTGAAATTTCGTACGTTCCGCAGGACGCGTCATTTTTGCGAGGAAACCTGCGAGACTTCATCGAACATCGCCGTCTGGATGAAAGCCTGTACCGCGCCATGCTACACAAGCTCGGATTCACGGGGCGCGAAATTGGCACGGACATGGCCGATTACAGCGCCGGGCAGAAGAAAAAAATCCTGCTCGCCGCTAGCTTGTGCGACCGGTCCCACCTTTATCTCTGGGATGAACCGCTCAATTACATCGATGTGATTTCGCGGATGCAGATCGAAAAACTACTTGTCGAAAGCGAGGCCACAATCGTTTTCGTGGAGCATGACGAGGCTTTTCTTAATGCCGTGGCAACGAAACGTGTTGAGTTGTAAGATGATTCGACCGGCCGGTCCCAAACGTTGGCGGGGTGTGGAGGTCGATTGGTGTTTCGTTTCCGTCAACGCCCGGGATGGGTTACTTATGATCGAGTGAACCGAATTCGACCTTCAGCGTCAGTGCCCCTTGGAGGCGGTGGAGATAATCTCCACGAGGGATCTCAACCGCCCCGAAGCTCAATGTGTGTTCGGTGGGAACCTGAATGTCGATCAGCGCAAAGCCCTGTCGCCTGAGATGCCGGATCAAAGCGACCAAGGCGACTTTCGACGCGTCCCGCTCCCGATGAAACATCGATTCTCCCGCGAAAAAGCCGCCGATGGCGACCCCGTAAACACCGCCAACGAGTCGGTCGTCCCGCCAGGTTTCCACACTATGGGCATGGCCGAGTCGGTGGAAGCGTTCGAAAGCTCGAATCAATTCCGGCGTGATCCAGTTCGACTTTTTCCGTCCGTTTTCGAAAGCGCAGGCCCGAATGACGTTGGAAAAATCACGGTCTGCTGTCACCCGGAATTTTCCGCTTCGGCAGGTCCGTTCCAAACGCCGGGTTACATGAAAGCGGTCGAATTCGAAAATACAACGAGGATCGGGCGAAAACCAGCACAAAAGACTACGTCCATCGTAATTGACGACCGGCCAGGGAAAGATTCCGTGCGTATAAGCGTCCAAAAGCCATTCGGAGTTGAGACGCCCCCCCAGGGCCAGCAGTCCGTTTTCATCGGCATCGTGCGGCTCGGGAAAATACACGGGTCGGTTGTCCATCGGTTTTATTCTGCTCCTCGAATAAAATTTCAAAACCGTTTGCGTTTCGCCCCGGTTGTCTTTCGTTTGTCGAAAGAGTATCATGGAAGGCTTCCGAAGTCAATATTTTCCCACATATCCAGAGACCGTAGCCAAACAGGGGTCGATTTCGTCTTGACACTTTAATTTTATGGTTGCGACACAAAACACATAATTTTTTTTGCAGAGAGTGGGAAGTATTGAGGATATGCTCCGTGTTCTTGGTGCCTCTGTGGGAAACAAAAAACCAACGTTCATGCTACATTCTCCTAATTTCACACAAATACTGCCATGAGTCCGCTTGGTCTTTTCGGGTCCCGGTCCGGACACCACCCGTTATTCAACGATTTGTGCCGCTATCACAACCTGGACCGCAAAACCAGGCACCTGCTTCGTGAAGTGGCGACGAAATATTGCACAGAAAAACCGGCCAATCTTTTCCTGGTGCCGGACTTGCTTCGACGCGCTTCGGAAGATCCCGATTTCGCCGAGCAGGCGCCGGTGCTTCAAGAATTGTTCCTGGCCTGGTTTACCGAGACTGAATAGTGTTCCCGATGAAAGTGACAATCCGCGATCGACGATAAAAAAGTAAGAAACTCAACTCCCTCCCTGCCTTCATGACCCGGTTTCAGGAAAAAACCATTGGATTTCTGGGAAAGTCGGACAATTCGGCTTCCATCGAAATCCTTCTCCCCCTGCTGGATTCGTCCGATGTGACGCTTCGCAATCGTGCCTTCGACGCGCTCTTTCGCAAGAAGGACGCCGCAGTCGACATGCGACTATTCGCACATTTCGTTCGAAACGAAGAGACTTGGAAGGATTCCCCCGTAATCAACGGCGAGCGACTGTCCCGTTTGGCCGATGTTGCGTATCGGAGCGACAAATCGGCCACACGCGAGGTGGCGGCAACGATCATCCTTCGCTATCGGCTTTATGAAACGTTGCCCATCGTCATGACCTACCTGGAAAACGATTCCGAGGAATTCTCGAAGCCGGCCCGGGAAATTCTCATGCAACTGGCCGAATCCTTTTACGAGGAACTGCTCCAGGCCCCCGCTGCGGACCGCCGCAATTTCGACCGGAAACGCGAATGGTTTGTGCAGCAATTGGATGGCCCGGTCCGCCGGTATTCCGTGCATCCTTACGACGAATTGATCAAGAGCCTTCTGATCCTGGGGAAAAAAGAATACCCGGTTCTCTCGGCCATCCTCCTGGAACATCAGTCGGCGGCATGCAAAAAGGCCGTTGAACTGCTTTCCGACGGCGAACACGGGAGCTATATCCGCCTGTTGCTCAGCTATTTGACCGATCCTTCCTCGCCGGCGGTCGTCGATGGAATCATTACGACTCGTAGCGATCGGATTTACGTTCAAAACCTCCTCGCGACCGTGGGCACGGCCCCGGCGTTTCCCGTCCAGGACGCCCTGAAGCGTTTCAAGGGATTCGCCTGGTTCACGCCGAGGAATCCGGACTTGAAACGTCTGGTTTCCGACAGGGAACCCGAAGCCGTGCAACTCCTTCAGGCGATGGAGCTTCCCAAGAATCAAAAGGTCGCTTTGTACCGTTTTTTCCTGGGACTGCCCGCCGTCGAAGCACGCAGAGCCGCGGCCGTATCGGTTCGGCGTCTGGTCGGCGACGAAGTCCATGCGATGCTTCTGGAATTCGTGAACGATCCCGATCCCGTGACCTGTGCGACGATTTTCCGGATCCTGAAATCCCGGGATGTCAAGGAACTTGAAACGCGTTTCGTCACGCTTGCCGAACGACCCGAGGACGAGGTTCGTAAAGCGATTTACGACACGATGCCGGACCTGCATATCGAATCCTTCGCTTCGCGGATCGCTCAGATGACCCCTTTGCAGGCGAAGCGACTCGGCTATTTTGTGCGAAAAATCGATCCTGCGACGCCGAAGGTCATCGAAGACGATTTGGCCTCGCCGATTACGATACGTCGCCAGATGGCCTGCTGCGTCGCCTCCGCGACGAATTGTGCCTCGCTTTTCGAAGGCCGGATCCTGGATATCGCCCTGTATGACGACGAAGCCCAGGTCCGATGCGCCGCTATTTTGGCTTTGGGAACGATCCTGACCAAGGACGCCGTGGAAACGATCCGTTCGCTCATCGACGATCGTTCCACGACGATACGCGATGCCGCCCGGGATGCCCTCCGTGAATGGATGACCGCCTACCAGGCGCAGCAATCGACGGTGCAATAATTTGCACACAACATCGGCTCCGGGGAAATGCTCGTCAGCGTTCGGCTTTGCGCTCGCTCACGCCTCTATCAAAAAAAGACCTGGTCAAGCTCTGGCAAGATTTGCAGAAATCGTTGTAGCACGGTTTGTAGCAAATTGTAAGCGCCGCTCTGCTCTTCAAAAACGGTAAATTCGGCCCTCAAAAGCGTTTTATTGCATGCCTGTATGAAAAAAGACCGAAAGAATATGTCAATTTGTCTATTTTCTGAAAAATAGAGCCTTCACACTGTGCTCACAGAGAGTAGCTCGCTCAAGGAAATTTTCCAGATTCGCTTCAATATCCCCCGGCTCAAAAGACGATAAGAGCGAATGAGGGTCTGTATCGCTGCATATCCGATCATGCATTTTACCCAACCTTCGTCATGAAGTCCGCGTACCACCTCATTTTCGTACCCCTGCTCTTCTGTGCCTTTGTATATCGGGAACCGGCATCGTCCGCTTGGGCTTTGGACATTACGATCCACATTTGCAACGCTTCGTGTAAAGACGGTTCGTGCAAAAAAGCCCCCACGGCGGCACCGGAACCATCGGCCTGCACCCCGGAACCCTGCGAATCGACGCCCGGCGACGGTGGAACGCTCGATTTCGAAGCCGGCAAAAAAGATGAACCCTCGCTGTTTAAGAGCGGCGGTTGGTACGAATTCGGAATCTACGGCAATTCGCACGGCACCCGACTGAACGAAGGCGGCAACGGTTCCATGCACACGGCCGGTAATCGACGAACCGACTTCCACCTCGACCAGTATTACCTTTACTGGGAAAAAGAACTGGACGCACGTCGCTGCTTGGACATCGGCGGACGCATGGACCTGGTTTACGGTGTCGACGCGCCCGGTATGCAGAGCTTCGCCGACGATTCCTTCGATTCCGGCTGGGGTATGAACCGCCACGGTTACGGATTGGCCATGTACCAGCTTTACGCATCCATCGGCTGTAAAAATCTGCAAGTCAAAGTAGGCAAATTCAGCACGCCCATCGGCTGGGAAGCAACGGCCGCACGCGACAATTTCTTCTACAGTCATTCCTATTGCTACTGGCTCGAACCCTCGACGCATGTCGGCGTCTTGGCGGATTACAAGCTGGGCCATCGCCTGACCTTGCACGCCGG
>JBEBTM010000124.1:0-9874 GCA_040393745.1 Thermogutta terrifontis
GGACCGGATGCAAGAGGAGCGGGCGGCAAGAGAAAAGGAAAACCATTGGCAGCCCGGCATCGATTCGTGGCGCCCCGGCGAACCGATTCCGGAAGAATATCTCAGAAAACGAAAAGAAAGGAAAACGTTCCCGGCAACGGAACATTCAACTCCATAGACGAAGCGAAGAACGCGCCGGAAACGGCATCATCGGGTCTGTGACCACAGGTCACGACTCGTGAATTTGAGCAAGTACTTACGACCAACACCAACCTTTTAGATAACCCCTTTGAAAAACCCTATGTCCACTACAGCCACCACCGTGAAGATCGAAGTCAACGGCCGGCAGGTCGACGCCGTGCCGGGCGAAATGCTCCTGAAAACCCTAAAGCGGATCGGCATCCATGTGCCCACGCTTTGTTACTATGAAGGACTCACACCGACCGGCGCCTGCCGGATTTGCGTCGTCGAAGTCGAAGGCCAACGGAACCTGATTCCGAGCTGCGCCTTTCCCGTCTTCGAAGGCATGAAAGTTCACACGCATTCCGACCGCGCCGTCGTAGCCCGGCGGATGATCGTCGAACTTCTCTTGGCCGACCATCCGGACGACTGCCTCTATTGCGAACGGAACGGCCGGTGCCAACTTCAGACGCTCGCCGAGGATTTCGGCATCCGCCGACGTCGCTTCGAAGGCCAGAAGGACGACAATCCTCGTGACTACTCCGGTGAATCCATCGTTCGGGATCCCGAAAAGTGCATCAAATGCGGCAAGTGCGTCCGGGTCTGTGAGGAAGTCCAAGGCGTGGCCTGCATCGACTTCATCAATCGTGGTTCAAAGACGACCATCGGCACCGCTTTCGATGAGGGCATCAACGTGTCGAGTTGCGTCAACTGCGGACAGTGTGTCACGGCCTGCCCGACCGGCGCGCTGGTCGGAAAATCCCATGTCAAGCGCGTCATGGACGCCCTTCGGACTCCGAATTTGCATGTCGTGGTCCAGCACGCTCCGAGTGTTTCCATCTCGATCGGCGACGAGTTCGGCCTGCCCATCGGCCAAGATTCGATCGGCATCATGCACGCCGCCATGCGACAGATCGGTTTCGACCGGGTGTTCGATACCAGCTTCAGTGCCGACTTGACGATCATGGAGGAAGGCACGGAACTCGTCAACCGAGTGAAAAACGGCGGTGTACTCCCGATGTTCACGAGCTGTTCGCCCGGCTGGATCAAATACGTCGAAACGTTTTATCCGCAGAACATTCCGAATCTTTCGACCTGCAAGAGTCCACAGGCGATGCTCGGAGCCGTGATCAAGACGTTCTATGCCGAAAAGACCGGCATTGATCCGCGAAAGATTTTCAGCGTCTCCGTCATGCCCTGTACGGCGAAAAAATTCGAAGCGAGCCGACCGGAAATGGGCCGCGACGGCTACATGGACGTCGACGCCGTACTGACGACGCGGGAATTGGCCCAGATGATCCGGCGTTTCGACCTGGATATGGCGAGCCTGTCCCCGGAACACGCGGACACGCCTTTCGGTACGAGAAGTTCGGCGGGCAAAATTTTCGGGGCCACCGGCGGTGTCATGGAGGCGGCAATTCGAAGCGCGTATTTCCTGTTGACCGGCCAGGAACTGAAAGACCTCAAGGTCGAGGCGGTTCGCGGGTTGGACGGCGTGAAGGAAGCGCACTTGGACATCAACGGCCTCAAGGTCGGCGTGGCCGTGGTCAACGGACTGGGCAATGCCAGGAACCTGCTGGACAAGATCAACTCCGGTGAAAAGACGGACTTGCATTTCATCGAAGTGATGACCTGTCCCGGCGGCTGCGTCGGCGGCGGCGGCCAACCCTACGGCACGACACGTGAAAGCGTACAGAAAAGAATCCAAGCCCTGTACGCGATCGACGTGAACGAGCAGCTCCGCACCTCGCACAGCAACCCCGACATCACGAAGATCTACGCCGAGTTCTTCGGCGAACCGAATTCGCACAAGGCCCACGAACTGCTGCACACGTTCTATCATGAACGGGAAACGCTTACTTAGTGAATAACGAACAGTGAATAGTGATGCAAGTGAAAGTCACGTTCATTGCCCGTTTTCAGTTTCTTCATTTTCAATTTTCAATTTTCAATTCCTAAAAATGGCTTACCACATATTACTCGTCGAAGACGACCCCGATTATCGTTTGAAAGTGAAACAATCGTTGCAGAACGCCGGTTTCGTCGTGACCGAAACGGAAGGCGAACAGGCGGCCTACGAGGCGGCGAGGCGCAAGACCTTCGACATCGCCATTGTCGACTTGATGATGGAGAACACCGACTCCGGCTTCACGCTCTGTTACCATTTCAAGCAGGATTATCCCAAGATGCCGATCGTCCTGCTCAGCAGTTCCACGAGCGAAATGGACATCGAGTTTTCGATGGAATCCACCTGGGAACGGAATTGGATCAAAGCCGATACGCTGCTGAACAAGCCGATTCGTTTCGAACAGCTTTTGTACGCCGTCCAGCGTCTGCTCGGTTGTTTGGCCGCCGCGCATTGACATGCTCCTTTCGCCGCAAAGGAACACCAGCCCCGGGCGCCGGCGCGGGACTGGTGTTTTTTTCTTTCCTATTTCGCAACAATAAATCACGCATCCATGTCCGAACCTTCTTATTCCGTACTTTCCCAAGCCGTCCTGGACGGCAACGCCCCCGTCGTGGTTGAAGAAGTCAACCGTCTCCTGTCGAAGGACAGATCGCCGCAGTCGATCATGGACGAGCACCTTATCCCCGCGATGGAGGAGGCGGGGCGTCTCTTCGAAGAGTCCGAATTTTTCGTACCGGATCTCATGATCGCCGCCAATGCGATGAAGGAGGCGATGAAAATCCTGAATCCGCTCATGAAAAGTGCCGGCACCGCCAAGTTGGGAAGGGTCGTCATCGGGACCGTCCAGGGCGACATGCACGACATCGGCAAGAACCTGGTCGCGGCCATGCTCGAAGGCGGCGGCTTTGAAGTCGTCGATTTGGGCGTGAATGTTTCGCCGGAAAAGTTCGTCGAAACGGCCCGGGAAAAGGACGGAACGATCATCTGCCTTTCCGCGCTGCTCACGACGACGATGCCCATGATGAAAAAGGTCATCGAAAAACTCGAAAGCGAAGGAATTCGTACAAATTACCGCGTCATGGTCGGCGGCGCTCCCGTGACGGACGATTACGCCCGGAAAATCGGAGCCGATGGATACAGTGACAATGCGGGAGCCGCGGTGACCCTGGCGAAAACCTTTTGATCCCGTCACGACGGGACCGTAACAGACGGAGGAACCCATGCGAGTGAATTCTTTTTTCGGCTCGATGATCGCGTGCCTCGGTTTGGCCTTGTCGTTCGAAAGCTCCACGAGTGCCGAGGAACCGACCCTCGACTTGCGTGAAACCCTCCAGCGGTTTGCTTTCGGGATCGATGAAACCCGGCCCGGTGACGAGGAACTTTTGTACACCGCAAAATGTCAGCAAATGCTGGGGTACGACGTGGACGCCCTCAAAACGCTGGGCTTGATCCGCTGGAAAGATTCTGAAACGGAAATTCCACAAAATGAAACGGATCGGCGTTACGAAATTACAGTAACAAAGGACAAGATGTTCCAATCGCTTGTCGGGCCGCTTCTCGATGCAAGTCGCAGCGGTGACGCCGTTCTCGCGGCACGGTCGATTTCAAACGAAATCATGCGCAACCGCGAACTGGCCCGGATCGTCCATCGTCAGGCCTATGCGGCCAGAGCTTATTCCGCCGGTGAATACGAGCCCGTCATGCTGCTGAAAGCGGCTAAAACGGTACAATTACTCCCGGAAGACCTGCGGGCGGAACGTTATTCCGACATCGCCTGCCAATATGCCCTCAGGGACCCCGCGAAAGCCCTTGAAATGGTTGACAGCGGACTCACCGCCGAATATGCGTTTCGTGTCTTGGCCGCCATCTGCGAAGGTAGACGCACTCAATTCATGTCGCTCGAAGAACAGACGCTCGTTCGCCGGGCGCTCGACAAGATGCCGCCGGGAAGTCGACCCAGGATCATTAACCTGATGACTCTCGGCGATCGTGACAAATTGAAAACCGATCCAGTAAAATGGAAATTCCATACGGATCTCATCCGTGGCGTGGTGGACTATTTTGTTTCAATAAAAAACACGGGTACGTTGGATCAATATCACTGGATATTCCTGCGAAAAACGTACCTCGCGAACATGACGGAGGAAAACGCCCGACTCCTGGAAACGATCAAGAGCATGATCCCGCATGAAAAAACGCCGTTCAAACGGTCCGATGCACTTTGGAGCCTTCTCTATTTCGTCCATGAATCATGCCCCGAAGACGTGATACAATCGGACGAATTATTGCAACGTATTTTCATCGAAGTCACACAAATTCCCGTCAATGATCGGGCCGGGTTCTTTTGGCGGATTCTTTCCGTGCCGAGTTTGACGGACGAACAGTTCGCCCGCTGCGTGGACTTTTACCGGGAACTCCTGGTCGACGCGTCGGAGAAGGATTACCCGAAAAATATCATGGCCGTTCTTGAAAAATCCCGGCTCGACCCGGCACGTCGAAAGGAAATCGTTCTCGAATCGCTAACCCGCGGGGCTCCCCAAGAGTATTCGTCCAATATATCGGGCCTTCTTGGCAATCTCGTGAGAAACGACATGGCGGACACCGCGTTCGAGTTGGTTCTTTCCGAAAATTTCCCCGATGACTGGCGTGAGCATGCGATTTACGATCTTGCCCGGGACATGACGAATATCAATCCGACCCGCGAGAAAGGGCGGCAAATCGCCGCGCTCCTTGATCTTGTGAAGAATCCCGAATGGAAATTCGACATTCTCATGCACATGGCCGAGAGCGGACGCAAATTTGAAACAAAATCGCTGCCCGACCCCGCTGAAATGCGGGCGCTCGCCATGGAAATCTTCGATTCCACGCGGCGATTCGAGAGCCTCTGCCGGCTTGTCGACCATTGTCGAAAAAACAAAATCGAATTCGACCTCGAACCGGCCGCGGTGGAATTTCGCCGAATTATCGAACAAGATTCACCGTCGCGGGACCGCTTGAACCGGATTATCGGACTGCTTTCCCGCAATCACCGGAAAGATTACCCGCAACTTTACGATGCCGAGGGCGAATCGGCCCTGGTCGGGCTTGCCGAAGAAACGCTTGACACGATGCGCGATCCCTCTGCTTTTTCGAAACGTTTAATGTTCGCCGATTTCATCGACCGACATGAGACCGACGTGGCAAAGAGGCAAAAACGGCGGGAAGCCTCGGTCGAAAAACTGCTCAACGCAGCTCGAAAGAGCAAGGAAACAGTCGGCAGAGCGGACGCTTATTATCGCACGGCAAACCTCGCGATGAAATTCGGACTGACCGAACAGGCCCGACGAATCGCGGTCGAAGGTCTTGAATTCGCCGACTCTCTGACCGATTTCGGGAAGAATGAATTTTCCTTTCGCAACTCCCGCAACGGCCTTCTCCGTCTGTGTAAGGAACGGAGCCGGCCCCAGCCCGCGCCTTAGGGACGCGTCGAGATCAAATCGTCCTATTTCATCATGAGACACATCCAGCTTTACGACACCACGCTCCGCGACGGAGCCCAGGCGGAAGGAGTTTCCTTTTCCCTCCAGGATAAAATTCTTTTCGCACGGAAACTCGACTCGCTCGGCATCGACTTCATCGAAGGCGGCTTTCCCGGTTCGAACGACAAAGATGCTCGTTTTTTCCAGGTCGTCGCCGCCGAGCAATTGAATACCGCGGCCGTCTGCGCTTTCGGCATGACACGCCGCAAAGGCGTTCCGGTCGAGGATGATCCGGGTCTGCGCGCCATGCTCGATTCGAAAGCTGATATCGTTACGATTGTCGGCAAAGCGTCGTCGTTCCAAGTGGTCGAGGTTATCAACGCCCGACGGGAAGAAAACCTGGAGATGATCGCGGAAACGGTCGACTTCTTCAAATCCCGGGGACGCCGCGTGTTTTTCGACGCGGAGCATTTTTTCGACGGTTGGAAAACTGACCCGAACTATTCGATCCAGGTGTTGAAGACCGCGGCCGACGCCGGTGCGGAATTGGCCGTGCTCTGCGATACCAACGGCGGTTCCATGCCGGAGCTCGTGGCCACGGGCGTGCGGGAAGCCGTGGAGAAGGCCGGAATCCCCATCGGCATCCACGCCCACAACGATTGCGGGCTCGCCGTGGCCAACTCGCTCATCGCCGTGGACGCGGGCGCATCGCAGGTTCAAGGTACGATGAACGGTATCGGCGAACGTTGCGGCAATGCGGACCTGATCACGATCGCCGCCAATTTGGGATTCAAGAAAGACGGCGACTATTCGATCATGAAGCCCGAAACGCTCTTTTACCTGACCGAGCTTTCACGGTTTGTGTACGAAATGATCAACTGGCAGATTCCGAACAACGCTCCCTACGTCGGGAAGAGCGCTTTCGCCCATAAAGGCGGCATGCACGTCAGCGGAATCGCCCGGAGCACGGCCGCTTACGAGCACATTCCGCCGGAAGCCGTGGGGAACCAGCGCCGCGTTTTGATCAGCGAACTTTCGGGTCGATCCAATATCGTTGCAAGAACGAAAAGCATGAAACTCGACCTGGATTCCCAGGCGATCGAACGGATCCTGGCCGAGGTGGTCAAGCGGGAAAATGCCGGGTATCAGTACGAAATCGCCGACGGGTCGTTCGGCCTGATCGTCCGCCGGTGCATCGGAACCTATTCGGAGCATTTCAATCGACTCAGTTATCACGTTTACGTCGAATCGAACCGGGATGGCGTCCTGGAAACCGTGGCCACGGTCAAACTGCGAATCGGCAACGAAATCCGGCATGAGGTTGCCGAAGGCGACGGGCCCGTGAACGCCTTGGACGCGGCGATGCGAAAGGCGCTGCTGCCGCATTACCCGAAGCTGGCCGAAATGAAACTGATCGATTACAAGGTCCGGGTCATCAATTCCGAAGCGGCCACTGGGGCGGCGGTGCGGGTCGTCGTGGAAAGCGCGGACCAGGACGAAACCTGGGGGACCATCGGCGTGAGCGAAAACGTGATCGAAGCCAGTTGGCTTGCATTGGTCGACTCGATTGAGTATAAATTGAATAAAGGACGCTCATGAAGTTTTTGTAATCGACATGGGAAATTGTGCGACGAATTCAACATAAGGAGACAATTATGACATTGCTGGTGATCGGTTCCGTGGCCTTTGACAACATTCAAACTCCCACGGCGACACGGGAGAATATCCTGGGCGGTTCGGGCCCGTTCTTTTCGTACGCCGCGAGTTTTTTCGGGCCCGTCCAGATGGTCGGCGTAGTCGGGGATGACTGGCCTCGGGAATATACCGACATGTTTTCCGCCCAGGGCATCGACACCTCGGGGCTGGAAATCGTACCAGGCGGCAAAACATTTCGTTGGAGCGGCAAATACCACGAAAACATGAACGACCGTGACACATTGGATACGCAGCTCAACGTGCTCGGCGATTTCAAGCCGAAGCTACCCGAAGAATTCCGCCGGGCCCAGTTCGTTTTTCTCGCCAACGGCGCCCCTTCGACGGGTTTGATGGCCCTGGACCAGATTCAAGGGGCCGATCTCGTCGTCGCCGACACGATGGATCTTTGGATCAACATCGCCCGGCCCGACCTGGAAGAATTAATGAAACGAATTGACGGGCTCGTCTTGAACGACAGTGAAGCGAAAATGCTCACAGGCGAAATGAACACGATCGCGGCGGGCCGGAAGATCCTGAACCTGGGGCCCAAGTTCGTCGTCGTCAAAAAGGGCGAACACGGTTCGGTGTTCGTGAGCCAGTACGAAACCTATCTCGTCCCGGCTTTCCCGACGGAAACCGTCATCGATCCCACGGGGGCGGGTGACTCCTTCGCCGGCGGCATGATGGGCTACCTCGCTTCGCAGGGAACCATGAACAGTGAGACGATCAAAAAGGCCCTGGTCTACGGCACCCTGACCGGCAGCTTCTGTGTCGAAGGATTCAGCCTGGACCGGTTCAAGGAAATCAACCGCGAGGAAATCGACAAACGGCTTGAACTGTTCCGGCAGATGGCGTCGTTTTAAGGTCGACGGCGCGGTTTCAGGCTTTCGACGTCGTCAAAACCGACTGCTTATTTACCGGCGTTATCTCACCACGAAGAATCCTTTCCAATGGAAAGTCGAATCCTCCATGCCCAGCCGTGAAGACATTGCGTTTTGGTATCTCGATCAACTTCCGTTCGAACCGTATCCGTTCCAGGAGGAAGCCATTCTCGGGTGGTTTTCCTCCGAGCAGGGCGCCCTCGTTTGCGCCCCGACCGGCATGGGCAAGACGCTCATCGCCGAAGCGGGAATCTACGAGGCCATGAAGACCGGCAAAAAGGCGTATTACACCACGCCCTTGATCGCTTTGACGGAGCAGAAATACCGTGAAATCCAGGATGCGATGGAACGATGGGGGTTCAGCAGGCATTACGTCGGACTCGTTACGGGAAACCGCCGGGAAAACCCCGAGGCGCCGATTCTTGTTGTCGTTGCGGAAATCCTTTTCAACCGGCTCCTGGCGGCCCAGGACAAGCAAACGGAGGCCGATTTCGCGGACGTGACTACCGTGGTCATGGACGAATTCCATAACTTCGCCGATTACGAACGCGGCATGGTCTGGGAGTTTTCTCTGTCGCTGCTTCCGGAACACGTTCGAACGCTTCTCATCTCCGCGACGGTCGGAAATGCGTACGAATTTGTCGCCTGGCTCCGGGACAATGGGCGTCGACGACTGACACTCGTCGAGTCCACGGAGCGGAAAGTACCGTTATCGTATCACTGGGTCGGCGACAAGCTGCTGACCGAACAACTCGAAAGCATGGTCCGGGAGGAACTCACGCCGGCTCTCGTGTTCTGTTTCGACCGCAACGAATGTTGGAGCATTGCCGATGAAATCCGGGGACGGAACCTGATCAACACGGACCGGCAAAAAGCCGTAGCTTCGCAAATCGAAGAATTCGATTGGTCGCAGGGAGCCGGACCGAAATTGAAACAGCTATTGCTCCGTGGCGTGGGGATTCACCATGCGGGCGTGCTTCCGAAGTATCGCCGGATCGTCGAGGATTTATTCCAGCAGAAGCTGCTCTCCGTCTGCGTGTGTACGGAAACCTTGGCCGCGGGGATCAACCTGCCGGCCCGGTCCGTGGTGCTGCCGAGCATCATCAAAGGCAAACCGGGCGAGAAGAAGGTTCTTGAATCGAGTTCGGCGCACCAGATTTTCGGCCGGGCCGGACGACCCCAGTATGATACGCAAGGTTACGTCTTCGCAATGGCCCACGAGGACGATGTGAAGATCGGTCGATGGAAGGAAAAGTATGATCAAATCCCCGAGGACACGAAGGATCCCAAACTCCGGGAAATGAAGAAAAAACTGAAAAAGAAGGCCCCCACGCGACGTTCGACGGAGCAATACTGGAGCGAAGACCAGTTTTTGAAACTGAAAGACATGCCACCGGGGAAGTTGACCAGCCGGGGAACGATCCCGTGGCGACTCTTAGCGCACATCATTTCCCTGGATCACAACATCGCGCCGATCCGGAAAATCGTTGCGAAAAGATTCATGGGAGCCAAACGACTCCATGAAGGGCAGAAACAACTCGACGACATGCTCGTCACGCTCCACGAAGCGGGTTTCGTCCGCCTTGATCCGGAACCGAAAAAACATCTTACCAAAGAAACGGAGACGCCGGACGCCGAGGCGGAAAAAACCGAATTTATGTACGCATATTCCACGGAGCGTCTGTCGGAATTGCTCAAGCTCCGGGGCGTGAACCCGCTTTACGGACTTTTCCTGCTCAAGCATCTCGGCGCGGCCAATCGCGCCGAACGGC
>JBEBTM010000125.1:0-9782 GCA_040393745.1 Thermogutta terrifontis
GGAATCCCCTTCACTTGAAAGGGGGGCGTGTCACTCGCCGATGATCTTGATCAAAATGCTCTTAGCACGCTTTCCGTCGAATTCACCGTAAAAAATCTGCTCCCAGGGTCCGAAATCCAATCGGCCTTCAGTGATGGCCACAACGACTTCACGGCCCATGATTTGCCGCTTGTGGTGGGCGTCACCATTGTCCTCACCCGTCCGGTTGTGGGCGTAACGCTGTGGGGACGGGTCGAAGGGAGCTAGTTTTTCGAGCCAGGCTTTGTAATCCTGATGCAAGCCTGGTTCGTCGTCGTTGATGAACACCGACGCCGTGATATGCATGGCGTTCACCAGGACCAGACCTTCCTGCACACCGCTTTTTCGAACCGCCTCGGTAACCTGGCGCGTGATATTCACAAACTCCATCCGATTCGGAATATTCAGCTTCAAAACTTCTCGATAGGATTTCATGGCAACAACTTAGACCGGTACTCCTTAATCGGCGTAAAAAAAGCCCGCTGAGAACAACGGGCTTGCTTGTATTTGCGGACAACCGTAAAACGGGATCAGTTTCGCACGGGTTGCACACTGACCCGGCGACCGCCGCGTTCGAATTGAACGAAACCATCGACCAAGGCGAAAAGGGTAAAATCGTTACCGACACCGACACCTTTGCCGGGGTGGAATTTCGTGCCAACCTGGCGGACGATAATGTTACCGGCCCGAACCGCTTCGCCACCGTATTTTTTCACGCCGCGGCGCTGTCCGTTGGAATCACGACCGTTGCGGCTCGAACCCTGTCCCTTTTTATGTGCCATAACAAACCTCTTTAGTGCAAGCTGGAGTGTTTCAAAAAATCTTCAGTGCCAATTGAAGCGGACCATTTTACCCCGAGCAGTGCAATCGTCAAGCCCCCGTACTTGCCGGGAGCCCGATGGCACGGTCCCCGGCTCGAAAAACGCTCACAGATAGATCCACTCAAAATCGTGGCGGAGCAGATTCTCGTCGGGTTTTTCCGGGTTGAAATCACCGGGTGCGCCCGGAAAGCCATATTGGATTTGCGTGTCGTCCAAGCTGTATTTGTCGCCGACACGCCACCAATTCGTTTTGAGCACTTTCCGTTTCATCGAGCGTCCCTCGCCAGGTTTACCGGTGTTCGAACCGTCGTCTTCCCACTGGTAGGCGTTGGTTAGTCCGCTGACGTAAATCGAGAAGCGGTGGATGCTCGGATCAATGTCCGTCCACATGGCCACGCCCCAGCGTTCTTCGCCGGATTTGATGGGCTTGTTCGGAAACGTCACCGTTGTTTCGGGAATCGCTTTCATGCCTTCCCGTTTCATGATTTCCGGAATCGCCAGCGGAATGTAGCGGTCAACATAGGAAATCTTGCCGCGCTCGGTGTAGGTGAGCATTCGGCCCGATCCCGGAGCGTTCTCCGTTTTCGAGTCGACGATCAAACTGTCCGTCGCCAAAAGGAATTGCGGCTCGAAAAGAATCGGCTCATCCTTGCCCGGCCGGGGAATCGGATTGCCGTGCAGATTTCTCAGGCTCAACGGCGTATCGCGGGTCTGCTCCTCGGTCGTCCGCTTTTTACCCGCCTCGACCAGCGGCTCGATCGTGCTGCCGGCAATCGGAATATCACCGACGTTTGAAACGGCCGTCGTGTCACCTATGATCGGAAGCTGCTTTTCTTCCTCAACTTCCGTGCCCAGCGAGCTGCCCCGGTGAGTCAACTCAAAGCTGGTCGTATCAAAGGACCGCTCCGTAGTTTCCGTTTCCACGGTCCGTTCACCGGTGACCGTCTTGAACTCCGAGGGTCCGAGATTCTTAACGCTATAAACCAAGTACCATACAGCCTTTTTGTCGAACGAACCTTCCTTGTTCGGAATGTCGATGTACAGGATCCGAACTGGCTTGAACCGGAATTGCAGGCACCAGACATCCCGGGAAAAACGAACATTTTCAGCCCAGGCCTTCGGATCGAAACGGACGTCGCCGGCCAATTTCGCGTCCACTTCAGGCAACGAAGCCAGTGTTTCGACCATGTCGGCCCGATCCACGACAGAGTTGTAATCGATGTCAGGAGCAATGATTACGTCCGTCGCCGGTCCGAGGCGAGGGACGGCGGTCTCTTGGCCCACACTCAATGCAACCCAAACGAAAAAGACGGCGACAATGGGAAGAAAAAGGAATTTTTTCATAATTTACATGCAGGTTCAGGCGCGCAACCGAAAAACGGACTCGTGAGAGTATACCATATTTTCGCATCGGATGAAAAGGAAGTTGACTTCAATCTTCCCGATTTTGTTGATAAAACTCACCCACTTTAACAAACCGCCGTTCAAAGAAACCGTTTGTATGGAGCCCCGGGTTCTTCACGGACGTAACGCGGCACCGCATAGCCCGGCAAACGGCGACGAAGGGTCTCGATGAGTCGGCGGCCCACTTCCACGGGAACCTCGAACCCCGCCGCCCCGGCGACGCGGTCCAGTTGGTGCAAGTAATACGGCAGAATTCCACCATCGACAAGCCTTTCAAAAAGGCGACACAAAATTTCCTCGTCATCATTCACACCGGCCAGGAGCACGGTTTGCGAAAGAAGCTGAACATTTTGCGGTTTCAACAGTTCGGAAAATCGAGTTTCATCCAGTTCTCTCGGATGATTGACATGCAAAACGACGAAAACGGGCAGGCGACGCCTCAAGATTTCCAACAATTCCGGCGTCCAGCGGCTCGGCAACACCATGGGCAAGCGGGAATGGATTCTGATCCTCTTAACATGAGGAATTTTCGCGATATAATGGAGCAGCCGATCCAAGGTCGCGTCATCGTGCCGCAGGGGGTCGCCGCCGCTGAGAATGACTTCGGAAATGCTTGAATCGTCCTGAATCGGCTGGAGCAAACGGGGAATTTTCTTTTCCGTGACTCGCCCCGTCTCACACTTTCGAAAGCTGTGACGACGAAAGCAGAAACGGCAGTGAATTCCGCAGCGTTGAGAGATCATCAGGAGCGAACGCCCGGCGTATTTGTTCAAAACGGCAGACGGGCACTCCTCTGCTCCGGGCCTCCCGGCAAGACTTTCGTCAAGCGGGTCGGGCGTAAACCCCGGAATGAATCGCGTTTCCTCGTCACAAGGGAGCACTTGACGCAACAGCGGGTCGGCAAGGTTTCCCGGCTCAATGCGGCGGAGAAACGGCTCCGGAACCAACAGTGGAAAGTCTCGCTCCGCGTTACGGCCCGAGGCGGCGACCGAATCCGGAAGCTCAAGCCGGCGGCAGAGTTCGTCAAGTGTCATGACCGACCGAATCAGCTCACGCTTCCAATCATTATTGTAACCGTCATCGGATTTCTCATGTGGTTTCATGGGATTGAAGTATAACCATTATCCATTCAACCGACAGGACCCCAAGGATTTCAAAGGATTTTTATGGCCCAAATAAACACGAGCGACTTTCGCAAAGGACTTAAAGTACAAATCGACGGCGACCCGTATATCATGATCGAATGCAATTTCGTGAAACCGGGCAAAGGCCAGGCTCTTTACAAATGCAAGCTTCGCAATCTGGTCCGGAACACCGTGCTCGACCGGACGTACAAGAGCGGCGACTCCCTGGAATCGGCCGACATCACGGAAATTGACGCCCAGTATCTTTACAAGGACGGCAACAATTTCATGTTCATGGACACCGAAAGCTTCGAACAGTACGAACTGCCTGCGGACGTGATCGACGACGCCTGGAAGTACCTCAAAGAGGGCATGCTTTGCAAGATGATGCTTTACAACAACAACCCGATGGGCGTGACGCCGCCGAACCATGTCGTTTTGACGATCGAATACACCGAGCCCGGCGTACGCGGCAATACGGCCACGAACGTGACCAAACCGGCCAAGGTGGACACGGGCGCGGAAATCCTGGTCCCGAACTTCGTCGAAACCGGCGAAATGATCAAAGTCGATACCCGCACCGGCGAGTACATCGAACGCGTCAAGGAATAAGCCCGGCCCTACAAAACGTCCATCGCCCCAAATTGAAAGTCCTGTCCCCATGTCAACGTCACCCGAGCCCCTGACGATTCTCGCAAGCCATCATGGCTGGTTCGGGATTCTCGACATGCTCGGCACGGTCTTTCAAGCGGAAGAAGTTCGCCTCGTCTTTTCCGGGCCCGGTGAACCGATCGCTGAGTCGATGCACGTTTTAACGGTTCGGCAGACGGGAATGCCCCAAAAACCGGGCTCCTGTTACGCTCCCGTTTTCACACCGGAAAACGGCGAGGCGATTTCCTGGGAGCCGGAAGTCTTTCTCGGTGCCACAAACGCCCTGAAGTCGGGTGAGTGGTTTTTTCGGGAAACGGACGGCGTCCTCGATTTCTTCGCGGCTCCCTTTTCGGCCCCCGAGACGGATCATCGCATTTTACTGACCTTCAAGGGTGTTTGGAGTGTACCGTTTTCGCCCGTGGCTTTGGCCCTCCTGAATCAGGCGGGACATCTGTTTCTGGATGACTTTCCAAGCCATGAACGGCGGGTCGGTACGGACGAAAATAACTTTTACGGGGTCGATCCCGAACAGATTCTCGATTGCCTGGGAGCCCATTCTCTCGGTTTCTGGCTCGTGGAACTTCTCGCCCCTCCTGACGATGTCGGAGCCAGCCGGTTATATCTGTCACGGGTCAGTCGGCGGATCAAGGACATGAAAGACGAAGACACGGTGTGCCTGACCGATTATATCGGTCTCGTTCATCCGGATGATCAACCCGTCTTCCAGAAATACACCCAAAAGGTCCTGGCCGGCCTGCCGGTTTACAGCGAGCCTTACCGCCTCGTCTTGCCGACCGGGATTAAACATCTCCGGATCACGGCCATTCCGGTGCGTGATAAGCAGGGACGTATCGTCCGTATTTTCGGCGCGACCCAGGATGTCACCGCACTTCGAAATTTGGAATCCTCGCTGGCCGAAACCAACCGGCGGTTCAACATCGCCATGAAGATGGCCCGTGTTTCGTTTTGGACGATGGACAACGATCGCGTCCTGCGTTGGACCCGGAATTCCTCCCTGATTCCGGGCCTTCGCCTGCTCCTGCACCGACACGAAACGCTGTCGATCGACACCGTCCTGGAATACGTCGTCCCGATGGATCGCGAACAGATTCACCGGGCTCTCGTGGCTCACTCCCACGGTTTGTCCGTGCGTGATGTCAACTTCCGTGTCAAGGTCGGCCGCAGGGTTCGTTACCTGACAAGCTGGATTTATCCCGTTTTGAACGACCGGGGCGAGATTGTCGAAAGTTTCGGCCTCATCCAGGATGTCACCTTCCAAAAGGGTCTGGAAAAGGAACTCCTGGACACGAACGACCGCTTTTCCAAAGCCGTTACACTCGGCCGAATGGGGCCTTGGCACATCGACTTCCAAACGAACCGCTTCGAGCTTTCCGAGGAAGCCATGCTCCTGACTCACTTTCGATCGCCGAACATCGGGATCATGCAACTCATCGAATCGGTCGCCCCGGAAGATCGCGGGCAGTTGCAGGCCGAGTTCGAAAAACTGGCCATGGGCGATGAAATCGAGCTTTCCGTAAGAATTCCCACGGAAATCGAGCCGAAGCACTTTTTCTTTTGCGGCTTCCCGATCTACGACGAAAACGGCAACACCGTCGCGGCTTTCGGGTTGATCCAGGACATCACGGAGCAGAAAAAGACGGAAACGACCCTGATCGAACAGGAGAAAAAGGTTCGAGAAAAGGAACTCCGCTATCGGATGCTTTACGAACATTCCAGCGACGCGATTCACGTCTTGGACGGTGACCTGATTTCCGATTGCAACCAACGAACGCTCGAACTGTTCGGATACGCGCATCACTCGGACCTGGTGGGAACCGCGCCCTTGGAACTTTCCCCGGAATTCCAGCCCAACGGGCGCCGTTCGACCGAACTGTTCGCGGAATACGTCCATCGCTGCCGGGAAGGTTTCCTAGTCCCGTTCGACTGGATTTCCCGCCGTAAGGACGGATCGACTTTCGAGTCGTCGATCATGTTGATGCCCTTGCCGGGCAAGAAAAACCTGATCCAGATCGTCGTCCACGACGTTACCGAGCAACGGGCCGCGGCTCGGGCTTTGGAGAATTATCGTTCGTATATTTCGCTCATCGCGGAAATCCGCAAATCGTTTTATAACCGTAGCGAGCAGGAAATCATCCAAAGTTTTCTGGAAACCTCGTCGCAGTTTTTTTCGTTGGAAAAAGCCTGGTACGGCGTCAGGATTGAAAACACGATCCGGCCCGTCTTCCACGCCGGACCGGCCGGGAGCCACACCGACCTGGTCCGCCTCGACCTGTCCCAAACGGACGCTCATTCTCGATTTCCCCTGGTCCCGGCCATCCGGCAAAACCAGCCCGTGGCCCTGAATTTTCTCGATCAAGCCCCGGAATTCGAACCTTGGCGCGACTTTGCCCGCGCGGCCGGTTTGCATGCCCTCTTGGCGATTCCGGTCGAAATTCAAGGCAGGGTCGAGGGGGGAATCGTTTTCTATTCCAAAACAGCGAATGCCTTCGACGAATCCGTGATCGACTATCTTTCCAGCAGTGTGAAAGAGTTGATGAGAATTTTGGACGAAAAACGCATCTGGACTCGGCAACAGCGGACTCTTCGAAAGGCCAAAGAGGACGCCGAAGCGGCCGCCCAAGCGAAAACCCAATTTCTCGCGAACATGTCCCATGAAATCCGGACGCCCATGACCTCGATCATCGGCTATTCGGAAATCCTGCTCCGCGACCATCTTGGAATCGTCGACGGACACGCCGAAAACGAGCTCACGCCGGAAGAAACCCGGGAAATCCTGCATCAGTGTAAAAACACGGCCCGGATCATCCAGAACAACGCCCAGTTTCTCCTGTCGATCATCAATAACATTCTCGATTTCTCGAAACTCGAAGTTGAAAAACTGATCGTCGAAAAGATCAACGTCCCTTTGGCCTCGTTCCTGGAAGAATTGGAGGCGATTTATCGCCCGCAGGCCCAGGCCAAGCAGTTGGATTTTACCGTCAAAGCCCTCACTCAGCTCCCCGAATTCCTCCATACCGACCCGCTTCGTTTGAAGCAGATCCTGGTCAATCTTGTCGGGAACGCGATCAAATTCACGTCGAAAGGCGAAGTTTGCCTGATGGTTTCCTGGGTCGACGAACACGAATCGGCGTTACCCCTACCCCATGTGACCGAAATGCCGCCGGGCCGGAAACGCGGCGAGCTGTTCTTCTCGGTCAAGGATACGGGCATCGGGATGTCCCTGGAGCATCTCGCCTCCCTTTTCACCCCATTTCACCAGGCCGATGCATCAACAACGCGGCGCTTCGGCGGAACCGGATTGGGTTTGACCATTTCC
The DNA here is from genome assembly GCA_040393745.1 of Thermogutta terrifontis. Lineage (GTDB taxonomy): Bacteria > Planctomycetota > Planctomycetia > Pirellulales > Thermoguttaceae > WRKP01. The sequence goes on from JBEBTM010000125.1 coordinate 7,356, forward strand.
AAACGCCTGATCCATATTCTCGGAGGCGAGATGACCGTCGTGAGCCGGCCGGAACACGGCAGTACCTTCACGATCAATCTGCCGCAGGAGATCGCCCCGGAAATCCGCTGGAGGACGCCTGCTCAACTGCTCCAGTCCGAGAAGGAAAGCGAAGCGTCGACGGCCGCTCCGGATCGCAACGCCCCCCTGCCTCATCCGCTCGCCGGACGCGAAATCCTTTTCGCCGAAGACGGAAAGGACAATCAGCGGCTCTTTTCCTTCATCCTGAAGAAAGCCGGCGCCAAGGTTTTTGTCGCCGACAACGGCCTCATCGCCTTGGAAACCGCCTTGGAACGAACCCGTCTCGGTCGCCCTTTCGACTTGATCCTTATGGACATGCAGATGCCCGTCATGGACGGCTACGAAGCCGCGCGAAGTCTCCGCCAGGGCGGTTACGGCGCCCCGATCGTCGCCCTGACCGCCCACACGCAGCCCGAAGAACGCATGAAATGCCTGGACGCCGGATGCGACGACTACGCCACGAAGCCGATTCTTCGGGACGATTTGATTGCCACCATCCTCCGAAACCTTCTACCGCCGAACCCCGATTCGCAATAAAATACGACACAAATACCATGACCAAATACATTTTCGTTACAGGCGGCGTCGTCAGTTCCCTCGGCAAAGGTTTGACCAGCGCTTCGATCGGCATGCTCCTGGAGCATCGTGGACTGCGTATCCGATTCCAAAAGCTGGACCCCTACATCAACGTCGATCCCGGCCTGCTTTCCCCATCGCAGCACGGCGAAGTGTACGTCCTTGACGACGGCAGTATGACGGACCCCGACCTGGGGCATTACGAACGTTTTACGAAAACCTCGCTTACATGGAACAGCAGTTGGACCACGGGGCAGATTTACCAGCGCGTTTTCGAAAAAGAGCGTCGCAATGAATACGACGGAACCACCATCCAGGTCATTCCGCACATCACCGACGAAATCAAGCAATGCCTCCGCCAACTTTCCGGACCCGGCGTGGATGTCGTCATCACGGAAATCGGCGGCACCGTCGGCGACATTGAAAGTCTGCCGCACATGGAAGCGATCCGCCAGTTTTCTCTCGAAATCGGCAAGGAAAATTGCCTGTACGTCCATTTGACATTGATTCCGTACCTTAAAGCGGCCAAGGAGCAGAAAACGAAACCCACCCAGCACAGCGTCGGGCAGCTCCGGCAAATCGGCATCCAGCCGGACATCCTTATCTGCCGGACCGAATTCGAAATCACCGAGGAAGAGCGGGCCAAGATCGGACTTTTTTGCAATATAAAAACCGAATCGGTCATCGAGGAGCGGGACAAAAACCTCTCGATTTACGAATTGCCGATCAAATTGCACGAAAACAAGCTCGACGACCTGATCGCCGAAAAATTGCGCATCGACAAGGCGGGGCCGTTGGAGCTTTACGGCTGGCGGGAACTTTTGGACCGGATGCGGGAACCGAAGTACGAACTGACCGTCGCCTTGGTCGGGGAATTTGCCCAACGCCGCGATGCCTATAAATCGACTTACGAGGCTCTCGACCACGCCGGCATCGCCAATCGGGCCCGTGTGACCGTGCTCCCCGTCTCCAGTCGGGATCTCCTGCAAAGCCAGACCCAGCGGAATCTGCTCCAAGCCGACGCCATCATCCTTTCAGGCAGTTTCGGAGAAAAGGAAATCGACGGGAAGCTCGAAGCGGTCCGTTTGGCCCGGGAAAACGGAATCCCCTTCCTCGGCATCGGATTGGGCATGCAATGTGCCATGATCGAATATGCCAGGAATGTCTTGGACCTCAAGGGAGCCAATTCCACGGAGTACGACAAAGACACGCCGTATCCGGTGATTTGCCTGCTGGACGAACATCGTTCGTTCACATCGCACGGCGGTTCACTCAAAGTCGGAGCCGACACGGTCCTGTTCCGAGCACCAAGCCGGATCTGCGATGTGTACGACCATCGGCAGTTGGCGCCCGAACGATTCCGACATCGTTACGATTTCAACAACCAGTATCGTGAACAGTGGGAACGTAGCGGCATGGCCATCGGGGCCACGAGCCATGACGGCGTCCTGGTCCGGGCGGTGGAAATCCCGGAGCATCCGTGGTTCATCGCGGTGCAATATCACCCGGAGTTCAAATCGCAACCCACGGCCGCCCACCCGCTGTTCACCGCCCTGATCGCCAAAGCCCTCCACTGACAAGAGCCGAAAGCGCGACTTCCGGCTCTTGTCGCCAAGGCCGGTTATGGCCGCAGTTGGAACCGGGCGACCAAGTCTTGCAGGGTCGTTGCCATGCTGCTCATTTCGTTCGCCGCACTGGCCGATTCTTCGGCTGCGGCAGTGTTCTGTTGCGTCACGGCGTCGATCTGCTGGAGCCCGACCGTTACCTGGGCCACACCCTGGGCCTGCTCAT
>JBEBTM010000126.1:0-9768 GCA_040393745.1 Thermogutta terrifontis
CCTCCTGCACGGCCACCAACGCCCACTCCAACTCCTGCGAATCAGTGACGATTCCCGCTATTTGGCCAGCGGCGGTCAGGATGGAACAGTCCGTGTTTACGACCTTCGAAACGGTATCGCCGAGATTCACGCCTACGTTTTACGCGGCCATATCCTGGATGTGACGGCCCTGGTTTTTTCATCCCAAGGCAACTGGGTCGCGACGGGCAGCCGGGACAACACCGTACGTTTATGGAAATTGAACGGAACGCGGCCCGGCCCCGAGACGATGATCCTGGGGGAACATCTCGGCTGGATCAGTGATCTGGCCTTCGACGAGAACGAGCAAGTCCTGATTTCGGCAGGTTACGACAAAACACTCCGTGTCTGGGATTTCCCTGATTGCCTCAAAAACGGCGTCTCAGCAGCCTCCTACCAGGATTTGACGGAAGCTCGGAGCGTTTCGCGGAAACTCTTCCTGGCAAGGACGGGCGGGTTGCTTGTTTCGCTGGATTTCAACGGTTGCCTCCGTATTTACAACGGCGGGGTCCGGTTCCGACAATACAGCCACATGTTCTTCGGCAATCGGACCTTGCCGATCACGAACATGACCGTGACGCCCGATCAGGAATGGTTGATCTTCAGCTACCGCAACCAAAGCGACCCCCGACGCAGCGGCGTACGACTCTGGCCCCTGACGCTGGACGGCCTGTTGAATCTGGCCCGATAGCCGGGAACATCGTTGATCTGTTCGGTGAATTTCGAAACAAACTGCTTGCGGAATAATGCGGCATTTAATATTTTACCGCACTTAAACGGGATATCGCCCTGTTTTGCCACTCGAATTGCACTGGCGGTTCATTCAGGAAATCGCTAATATTCCATCGAAATTCCTGTCTCGGTTTGTTTCAAGTGAGTATTTTATCCATGCTCCGCGTCTTCCTGTTCCAATCCATCGTTCTCACGACTCTACTGGTTTCCTGTGCCGGATGCCAGTTCGGTCGGGCCATTGCGCCACGGACGGCCAGTTGGTGGAACGGCAACGAAATACACCGTTCAGGCATTGCCGCCCAGGAGCGTGGAGATTTTGAAGAAGCGGAACAGAAGCTCCAGGAAGCGGTGCGTCTTAACAAAAAGGACATCGACTTCCGCCGAAACTACGCCGAGGTTTTGTGGGAACGCCAGAAATACAAGGAATCCGTCCAGCAGCTCAATGAGGCTTTGGCCCTGGGGGGCGAGGCGAACGCATCGCTCCAACGGACTATTGCGGAAAAATACCTTGCGCTGAATCAACCGGCACGAGCGTATCTTCATGCGGACGAAGCGGTTCGGTTGGATCCCCGCGATTATCGAAGCTGGGCGCTCAAAGCGCGCTCCGGGAGAATGTTGGCAGAATCGGCTCGGAATACGGATTCGCCGGAAAAATTCGATGAATTCATTTTACAAGCCAGAAATGATTACTACCGAGCCCTTTCCGTCTCGCCGGAAAATCGGGAACTTTTGTTGGAATTGGCCGCGGTACAAACGCTTTGCGGTCAATCGGAGCAGGCCCTGGTCACTTGGCAGGAACTCCGACGGACCTATCCCAGCGATGCCGTCCCGACGGAAATTTTGCGGGGCGAAGCCGAAGCGTACGTCGCTCTTGGCCGCCTGAGCGAGGCGATTATCTGCCTGCGTGAAGCCCAGCGGCGTGCCCCGGCGACACCGGATATCAGTCTCCGACTCCGTGAAGTTCAAGCCATGTTTCCTCAACAGGTTCATTGATTTAGCCATGTATTTGATTTTTGCTACAGCCTGGGAGCCTCAGATCATATTGACATTATTCGTCTTTCTGTCAAAATGCGATAAGTGTCGCGATCTTGTCGGTTTTTTGCCGATTTTCCGGCTTTTTTACGGAAACTTGTCGGGATTCTGCCGATTGCACCTGTCAGAGGTTTGACATCCCGATATAATGCTCCAATACGGTGTGGTGTCGTGGCGGGCGTTGCTCGTCCCATGGCCTTGGACACGACTGGTCGCCCTCCTTTCCAGCAACCATTTTTCCTTCCCAGATAAGCTATGGTTAATCCAACCAACAGTGGCAGCAGCGACGTTTTCGATATCCGGCGTGTCCGTCGACTCGTCGAATTGATGCAGGAAAACGAACTCACGGAACTTGATATCCAGCAGGGGGATATGCGAATTCAATTAAAGCGGAACGCCCCGATGATCGGGTTCCCTGCCGCAGTGCCCATGCCTCAGGCTCCCGTGGCGATGCCTGTCGCTGCCGTTACCCCGGCGTCCCCGGTCCCTCCGGCTCCCGCTGCGGAGGAGAAAAATGTCCAGTTCATTAGAAGTCCTATGGTGGGAACGTTTTACGCTGCATCCAGTCCTGAATCTCCAGCATTTGCCAAGGTTGGTGACATGGTCACACCCGAAAGAACGGTCTGCCTGATCGAAGCCATGAAGGTTTACAACGAAATTCAGGCCGAATGCAGCGGAAAAATCCTCGCCGTTTTGGTTAAGAACGGTGCCAGCGTCGAATACGGCACCCCATTATTTGAAGTAACAAACGACTGACAATACCGGTGTTGCATTCGATGTCGCTTCGTGCTCTGATATTTTGTCCCAAAATAACGGCTAATTTCCATGTTCAAGAGAATTCTCATCGCCAATCGCGGCGAAATCGCTTTGCGTATCCTTCGTGCCTGCCGTGAGATGGGCATTGAAACCGTGGCCGTTTACAGTGAAGCGGACCGGGGCGCCGCGTATCTCGATATGGCTGACGAAACCGTCTGTATCGGTCCGGCCAGGTCGGCGGATTCCTATTTGAAGATCGATCGGATCATCAGTGCCTGCGAAGTTGGCGGCGCCGAGGCCGTCCATCCCGGCTATGGTTTTCTGGCGGAAAACGCCCATTTCGCCGATGTTTGCCGAAGTTGTGATTACGAGTTCATCGGTCCGTCAAGCGAAGCGATGTCCTTGGTGGGAGACAAAAATTCCGCGAGGGAAATCGCCCAACGATGCGGGGTGCCCCGGGTACCGGGTTCGGACGGACTTATTGAGTCCGAAGCCGACGCGCTGAAATTTGCCAAAGATGTCGGATTTCCCGTGCTCATCAAGGCGTCGGCCGGCGGTGGCGGACGCGGCATGCGTGTTGCCCGGGACGCCGACCAGCTTAAAACGGCAATCGAGCAGGCGACCCAGGAAGCCCAGGCGGCCTTTGGCAACGGGGCCATTTATCTCGAAAAATTCATCGAAGGTCCACGACACGTCGAGGTCCAGATCATTGCCGACAACCATGGTAACGTCGTCCACCTTTGGGAACGCGACTGCTCCATGCAACGCCGGCATCAAAAATTGATCGAAGAATCCCCGGCACCGAACCTGAAGCAAAAGACACGCGAAGCGATGTGCGAGGCGGCTAAAAAACTCGTCAAAGCCTCCGATTACACGAACGCGGGGACGATCGAATTTCTGGTCGACAAGGACGAAAATTTCTATTTCATCGAAATGAACGCCCGGATCCAGGTCGAGCATCCGGTTTCCGAACTTGTCACGGGTATCGACTTGATCAAGGCCCAGATTCGGGTTGCCGCCGGAGAAAAACTGTCGTTCAAACAATCCGATGTGATCGCCCGGGGCCACGCCATTGAATGTCGGATCAACGCCGAAGATCCCGACCATAATTTCCGACCCTGCCCAGGCAAGATCGAAAAACTGATCATTCCCGGCGGTTTCGGCGTCCGGTTCGACTCCCATGTTCACGCCGGTTATACGGTCAGTCCGACCTACGATTCCATGGTCGGCAAACTACTCGTCCACCAGCCGACGCGGCAGGAGGCCATCGACTGCATGCGGCGTTGCCTGAACGAACTCAAGATCGAAGGAATCAAAACCTCGACGCCGCTGCAACTGAAAATCCTGGAGCACGGCGATTTTCAGGCCGGCCGCGTCGATACTCTTTTTATCGAACGAAATTTCATGAAGTAAACCGTACCCGCCATGGCGAAGCATCCTATCGATACCCGGCAGCAAATTTTCCAAGCCGCCTGCCTTCTTTTTGCGGAACATGGTTACGGGAACGTCAGTATCCGGATGATCGCGGAGAAGGCCGAGGTGCAACTCGGCAGCATCTATTACCATTTCGAAAATAAGGACAAACTGTACCTTGAAGTTTTCCGCAGCGTTTACGATCTCGACAACGCGCTGACCTACGATGTCCTGCTGGCCACGGAGCCGATGTTGTTCGACTCGCCCGAAGGTAAAGCGTATGCGATCCAACGCGTCGTGTTCGATTATTTCCATCGACACGTTTTCACCCTCGAAACCTGGAAGCGAAGGCTCATCATTCGGGAGCTTTTCGAACAAACGCCGATCTTTTTCCGGTTGGTCACCGAAGTACTCGGCGGCGAATCGGAGAAAATGCTACAGTTTTATTACGTGCTCGTCCCCGGTGGTTCCGACTCGGAAGCGTATTACTGGTCACACCTGCCGGATACGCAGGGGCTCTACTATCTCATGGCAAACGGACCCATCGAAGCGCATTATGACAAGGTGTTTCTGGACGATCTCAGCCGGACGATCATCAAACGGACCACGAGCCTGATGATCTCGATGCTGGATCTGCCCGTCCCGTTGATGCTGGAATGAACCCGATGCAACGACTCACGCCACACGAGGCCCTCGAACTTCTCCAATGCGGCGATTTGCCCGACCTGGCACGCCGGGCCGAGGACATGACGCGAAGCCTCCACCCGAACAATATCCGCACATATAACGTCGAACGGAACATCAACTACACGAACGTCTGTGTGAGCGGCTGTCGGTTCTGCGCATTTTTTCGCAACGAAAACTCGTCGGACGCTTACGTTCTCGATGAAAAGACGCTCCTTGAAAAGATCGACGAGACCGTGAAGCTCGGCGGTCGGCAGATTTTGCTCCAAGGCGGCCTGCACCCGGATTTGCCTTTGGAATGGTACGAAAACATGCTCCGCACGATAAGGCGGCATTATCCCGAAGTGAATATTCACGGGTTCAGCCCCACGGAAATCGTTTTTTTCGCGGACCGCTTCGGCCTTTCCGATCAGGAAATCCTCGAACGTTTCAGAAACGCGGGCCTCGGTTCGATTCCCGGCGGCGGTGCGGAGATTCTCGTCGACCGTGTTCGTCGCGAATTGAGCCCGAAAAAAGCCACGGCGGATCGCTGGCTGGGCGTCTGCCGCCTTTGGCACCGTATGGGCGGTCGGGGATCCGCAACCATGATGATCGGGCACATCGAAACGCCTTGGGAGCAGATCGAGCATCTGTGCCGGCTCCGTGATTTGCAGGATGAAACCGGCGGATTCACGGCATTCATCCCGTGGACCTTCCAGTCGGGCAATACCGCGCTGGCACATCTGCCGAAGATGCCGCCGTGGGAATACCTGCGTTTCCTGGCCGTCTCAAGATTGTTTTTGGACAATTTTCCGACGATCCAATCGAGCTGGGTCACCCAAGGGCTCCGCATCGGCACGCTGGGGCTTTCTTTCGGCGCGAACGATCTTGGCAGCATCATGATCGAGGAAAACGTCGTCGCGGCGGCGGGCACGGTCTTCCGAAGCACCGAGGCCGCCTTTCGGGAAGCCATCCACGCCGCCGGTTACAAGCCGGAGAGAAGATCCTGCGGGGTCCCGAGCACATCCGCGTCTGCGCAAGAATCATGACCGGGGGCTTGCCAAACGGCAAGGTTTCTTTTACGATGTAAACGTCAATGAATTTTTCAAGTCCAGGTCGATCTGCCATGAAACTCATACTCGCCGTCATTCCGCCCGATTGCATCGAAGATGTCAAGAACGAACTTGCCAAGATCGAGGTCTATCGCCTGACCGTGATGGATGTCCAAGGTTTCGGGACCATGAAAATCTCGCCGGAAACCAAAGGCCGGGAACTTGAATTAAGCCGAACCCGTCGGATCCAGATCATGATCGGCGTCAATGAAGAATTCGTCGAACCGACCATCAACGCCATTCGGGAAGGGGTTCGAAAGAAAAGCGACGGATCGTCCGAAGGGAAAATTTTCCTCATGCCCTTGGCTGATTGCATCCGCATCCGCACCGGCGAACGCGGCGGCGAAGCCATTTAACGTTCGGAATCATCGGAAGGCTTTGCGCCGCTTTCGGCGTTCCCATTCCGGAGTCGGTCGATCCATTCGTTGAGTTTGTAGCGGATCGATTGCGAGGTCACGCCGCCATTCAGGGCAACTGTCACGAGAGTCCCGTTATGCACGCCGGGCGTATCGGTTCTGGCGTCATAGGCCTGGAGAAGATCGGCAAATTCCCGCAGCATGAACTCCGCGGTCTCCGGCAAATCGGCCTCGGGCACTTCCACCAGTACCGGCAACGAGAGGTCGCCGGGCATTTTATCGTACCGAATCAAGGCGTACGAACCTTTCTTGTCCGTCATGTCTCGGCAGGGGCAGCGGAAGAACTCTTCCGGCGACGCGTCCAGGTACGGCGTGACCGCTTGCCGCCAATCGTGTTCCGGCAGCGTGCCATGCTCGGCCCGGTACATCGCCAAGGCGAAGAAAAGCATCCGCATCTGCCGCCGGCATTCCATTTGTTGCGAATGTTCGGCGACACGCTGAGCGTAAATCATGTGGGAATCACAAGCGGATTTCGCCAAGAGTTGCCCGCGAAAACTCGAGGTGAGCATGGAAAAAACCGCCTCCGCTTTGGACGCCGGAATCGACGGGAATCGCACATCGTTCGGATTTTTCGTTGCGATAAAGTCGTCGTAGCATTGGTTCACGCACGAAAAAGCGACATTCGGATCACAAGTGGAAACAAAGAGCGGGATACCTTCGAAATCCTTCCAGAGCACAAAATAATCATCTTGATGAAAGGCATCGTTGACCGCGTCCAGAGTTTCGATGCGGATACATTCTCCAATCTCCTTCATTCCCGGCCATTCGGGCAAGCGGGCATGAATGTCGAAGAGCCGCTTCGCCTGCTCTTTGGTAAGGGGATGCTCCGGATTGTCCGCGATTTTCGTCGAGATGGCGGAGTTCGTGCAGTTGCGGGACACCCAATCCGCGATAGGGAGTCCCGGCGGGGTCTTTTCGCCGAGCAGGAAAAGCGTGGCGATGTCATCGGTTGCGCCGTCAGTGTCGCCCTTGGCAATCCGGTAATTGGCACGAACCTGGAACGCGCGGCTTAAACCACGAAGTAAATCTACTTCCAGCATCGGGCAATCGAAAATCCGCTGGGACGTTCCCGCACGGTCGTTTTTCGGGGACACGAGAAGCGGCTGAAAGAACAGGGGCTTGCGAATCATTTCAGCGGCCCGATCCAGCGGTTCGTCGATGCCTCGAATCCAATGGGTCATCGCGGGCAAATCTTCAAGCGTCCAGGGGCTCCAGAGCGGTTGGAAGGTATCGCTTGACTCGATCACGTTTCTTGCACGGCAATCCGCCGTCAAGACGGCATCCGGCCAGGGCGGCATGGTCATCGACGGCGGGACATTCGGGTCGAGCCCGAGTTTTTCATACTTTTGCCGCCGATAGCAGGCGAGGTCTTCCGCCTCGCAACCCTTGCCGTAATTGTTCAGGTCACCGAAGACGCGCACGAAATCCCGGTAGCCGTTTTCCTCGGTTTTCATGCCCGGCGGCGTGTTGCGTTCTTCGACGTAACGATAAAAATCGATCTGCCCGTTTTTGGCGATCGGCCCCGTGACGCGCGTCGTTTCCGAGGAAATCCGCAGCCGGGGCGTATAAAGAACGACCGCAAGAAGGGACAGCAGCGCCGGCACGATCAGCGCGACGATTTTCCGTCGCGAGAAAGTCGGCTTTTTCGTTCCGGTTTTATTCGGCTTGTCCATGAATGGTCAATTCACCTACCTCAAGCGTGTTACCCGACGGACCAGTCGGTGCCGTCAGGGCGGTCTTCGAGGGTGACGCCCATCTCGGTCAGGTCCTTGCGAATCTTGTCGGCGGTGGCGAAGTCCTTGTTTTTCCTGGCTGCGGCGCGAAGCTCGATCAAGAGCGTCATGAGCTTGCCGGTTAGTTCGTTCAGCCCTTCGGCCGCTTTCTCCGCCGGCGGTTCGCGGAAAAGCCCCATCGTCAATCCGAGTTCCCGGAGCACCGTCGTTCCATGAAGCAACGGACCGAAGGCCATGTCGCTTTTGTCCGCGATCGCTTCGAGTTTGCTCTCGTCGATCGCTTTGTTAAGGAGCCGGAGCAACTCGAACAGCACGCCCACGGCCGCTCCGGTGTTGAAATCGTCGTCCATCGCCTCGAGAAATTTCGTACGATATTCAGCGACCTGCTTGCAAAGCGGTTCGCGGAGGTCGGCCGCGTCACCTTCCTTGCGGGTTCCGGGCGCATGCAACTCGTAGAAATCGTGGCCCGTGGCCTTTTCGAAACGTTTAATGAAGCGGTAAAACGTTTCGAGCCCCTTGCCGACTTCCTCGATCCGCTGTTCGCTGAAATCGATGGGTCTGCGGTAATGCGTCGATACCAGGAAAAACCGGATCGTTTCCGGTTCGAAGCGTTTGAGCATGTCACTGAAGGCGCTGGAACCCTTGGATTTGCTGATCTTTCCCGCCTCTTGCGATTCGAGATCGCCCTCTTCGGCGCTGCGGGTGTTGCGCCCGCCGAGCTTGCCGACTTCACTGGACGCCTGCATGAGCCCGTTATGCATCCAGTAGGAACACATCGGTTTGCCGTGCCGGGCCTCGCTCTGGGCGACTTCGTTTTCGTGATGCGGAAAAACCAGGTCGAGCCCGCCACCGTGAATGTCGAAGGTTTCGCCCAACAATTCCCGGCTCATCACGCTGCATTCGATGTGCCAGCCGGGTCGGCCGGGCCCCCAAGGGGAATCCCAGGAGGGTTCGTCGGGCTTAGCCGATTTCCAAAGGGCGAAATCATAAGGCGAATGCTTCCGGTCCACGGTTCCGCCTCCTTCGCCTTGCATGGATTCCAGCGTGCGGTGCGACAGCTTTCCATAATCCTGGAACCTGGCCACGTCGAAGTAGACGTCGCCGTCCGATTCGTACGCAAACCCCTTGTCGATCAAATCCTGCGTAAAAAGGATGATATTCTCGATATGGTCCGTGGCCTTGGGGAAATCCGTAACGGATTCCTTCACGCCCATCGCTTCGAGATTCCGCATGTAATCGGCGGTCATTTCCTCGGCCACGGCCTTCATCGTGGTCCCCCGGGCCCGGGATTCGGCGATGAGCTTGTCGTCCACGTCGGTGATGTTGATCACGAACCGGACCTTGTAACCGCTGTACGACAAATAACGGTTGATCGTATCGAAAATAACCGGCCCGACCATGTGCCCGATATGTGAGGGCTTGTAGACCGTGGGCCCGCAAAGGTAGATCCCGACTTCACCAGGCTGGACGGGTTTGAATTCTTCTTTTTGCTTCGATAATGTGTTGTAAACGCGAATCATCTTCGAATGGATAATGGAAAAATGGATAATGGATAATGGAAATCCGCTTGCGTTTTAGCCGTTTGGCGCGACAGCTTTGCGTTGAGCTGAATCACTCCGTTTTTCTTTCACACCAAAGGGCGAGGAGGACCAAGACGCCGCCGATAATACAAAAAAGCCTGAATGATCGCCAACCGAACCAGCATCCGCCGATGATGATTCCACCGAGCCAAATTGTCAAGCCCAGGCCGATCAAAACCTTCGATAAGGGTTGCATCCGGTTCCAAGGCTTGTGATCTCCTTCTTTCGGCGGTTCCTTAAAGCACGATGCCACGGTGCAAGTTATCCTGGCGACAAGGAAACCCATCAACAAAATGACAAGTAGGACGGCAAG
>JBEBTM010000127.1:0-9735 GCA_040393745.1 Thermogutta terrifontis
CATGTCCCGATGTTCAAGCGACCGAACCGGCGATGCAGCCGCTTTCGATAACGAACAGGGACGGCGTTTTCGAAGTCATGGGAATTCTCTACGATGCGGATGGAAAACCGGTATCGGGCGCCAAAATCCTGCTTTACAAAGAGAAAAACAGTGGCCCCTCGGAAATCGTCGACGAAGCCGAGCCGATCCGGACCGGCGCGGACGGTTTGTTCCGCGTGAGCGACAAGAAAATGTTTTGTATCCTTGCCGTGTCGAAAAACGAGCGGGAATTCTTTTTACACATGATTCCGCAAGACTCGGAAAAGGCGACACCCCCGATTGCGCAGCTGAAACAAGGCGAAAAACTGTCCGGAAAAGTCCTTGATTTAGCCGGTACTCCGGTGCAAAACGCCACCGTCGGCTATTACTCCCAATTTCGCCTCAACGCTTACACCGAAAGCGACCAAGACGGCCATTTCGAGCTGTATTACCCACAGGGCCCGGAAATCATTGTTCTTTTCGCTTTGAAATCGAAGGGCGGTCTCGATTATCGGCAATTCCGTTCAGAATTCGACGAGGAAGCGAAAGCGGATACTCCGAAAATCGATTTATCGCAACAATTTACCTTGACCCTGGCCGGAGCGAAGACGGTCCGGATCAAGGTCCAATGGAAAGACGGCAGACCCGCCGAAGGGATTACGATTGCACCTTGGACGCTTCGCAATCCGAACAATGCGATGAAATCACAGTCCGCTTTTTATTCGGACACGTCCTTCAATTTCGCAATTCTTCAATATTTTACCCGGAAAGAGACCGACAAAGACGGCGTGGTCGAGTTCGATTGGGTTCCCGACTGGGCGGAGCGACTCGGATTCTTTTACGCCGACTTTCCTTGGTGGGCCCCGAACATTCCCTGGAAACGTTTCGACATTGACTTCAAGAAAGACGGTAACGAGAAAATCCTCGCACTGCATCGACCGCTCAAGCTGAACGGCATCGTCCGTTATCCGGGCGGAAAACCCGCCGAAGGAATGACGGTCAAATGCGAAGGCGTCACGTTGAATTACGATCAAAAATATTTTAGTACGAAAACCGATGCAGGCGGCCGCTATGAAATCGCGGTCGATCCCGAAGCAGCTTACGTTCTCGCCGTCGAAAACCGGGACTGGGGCGCCGTGCCGGTCAATCCCTTGGTCGTCAATGCGAAAACGAAGCCGGAAGAACTGCAAAACCTTGATTTTACGCTACGAAAAACGGTGCGGGTTCACGGCAACGTCGTGTTCGGGCCGGACCGGCAGCGGCTCAAGGGCTTGAAAATCCACTTTGCCGTTTCGGGAAAGACCGACCTCGACTTGCCGAAGGAAAAGCAGCTCACGCCGGTCGAAGGCCGCGAGCGGCGACGGGGCGACGAAGAAGGCTGCGGCGGCCCCGATTTGCGTTACAGCCTCTTGTTCGGTGATGCCGCGATCGACGATGACGGTAACTGGTCGAAGCAGCTCGGACCGGGCGAATACGACTTCAGTATCAACGAAAACTACATCGGCCGGGCCGGTTTCGTTCGTGGTTTATTGCCAGACGATGCGAAAATCACCGTGCCCGAAGACGCCGGAGAAGAAATCGTACTGAACCTCGAAGCAAAAAGTTCCGGTAATGGCCGACTGCGCGGCAAGGTTCTGCTTGAAGACGGTGATCCCGCCGGTGGAGCGAAAATCGTCGGGGCCTATTTTGGCGACAATAACGGTTGGATGTCGTTGACACCTGATTTCGAGGCGACCTCCAATGCGGACGGAGCCTTCGACGCCCCGCGAACTTTGCAGACGATGTGGCTTTTCGCCAAAAGTTCGGACGGCAAACAGGGCGCGATTCTTCACGTCGACGAGAAGTTGATCGATATTGAAACGATTTCATTGAAACCGCTCGTTGCGAAGCGAGGGCGCTTGCTCGATTTGGACGGCAAAGCGCTCCCGAATCTCGAAATTCAATACGGAGTTCGGATTTACGGCGAACTGGAAATGCGGGAAGAGTTGGGGAAAACGATTTATGTCCGTGCCGTGCCGCGCTTCGGTGCGACCGTCCGGTCCGACGGTGAAGGTTTCGTCACGCTGTCGAACCTCGTTCCCGACGTGGAATATTCCACCTTTTTCCGTCCGAAAAAGGAATTCGTCCGACAAGGCGGCGACAAGGAACTCTGGTTCGTCGACAAGTTCACGGCGACGACCGACGACGAAAGCGAAGAAATGACGTTTAAAATCAATTCGCTGACCGTCGACGGGATTGCGGGCAACGGCGAATCGCCGATGCTCACGGCGATTTTTCTGGACGATCAAACAGGCAAGCCGGTCAGGGATCTCGACGTGATTGTCGGCTGGAAAAACGCTGAAACTCCCGATCGATCGGGATTCGGCGAACGCATGAAAACCGATGCGGAGGGGAAAATTTCTTTCTCGCAGCCGAGCGTTACGAAATCGCTCACGCCGGAACAGGTTCTCCTGATTTTAAATGTTACACAGATAATTCCGACTTCGGGAGAACGAAAACACTCCGACTACATTCCGGATCAAAAAAAGATCAAAGGACCGTTCGACAAAGTGGAACAGTGGACGGTACGGCTCAAAACGTTTCCGTCCGTCACCGGAAAAATCGTCGACGCCGAAGGAAACCCAGTCGGAGGTGCGGTGCTGAAAATCCACACGTCAATTCCATCCCACTACAACCCGACGCCGGAGCAGTTGGAAGAGATGGAAAGAAAACCGCCCGCGGTCAATGTAGATCGAACGACCTCGAAGCCGGATGGAACGTTCGACGCAAAAGTTGTTTCGGAATTTGTGTTCGGTTATCTCGAATGCACGGTTCCGGATTTCGCCCCGGCAATCTTCGAATTGGATGGCAAGAGCGACGACAGGTCGGACGATTGGACGTTCACGTTGCAAAAACGAGGAACGACCGTCTCCGGGCGGGTGCTCGGCCCGGACGGTAAGGGAGTTCCGAATGTTTGGGTCAATCTCCGTGCGCTGCCGGAGAATGGGAATTATGCGCCGAATATTGACGCCGTGTTTTACCTGCTCAGCGGCCAACCCGTCGGCCGCTCAGTGAAGACCGGTTCGGACGGCAAATTCAGCGTCGGCGGCGTTGCGCCGGAGAAGAACATGATCGAAGTCACGCCGATTCCGTATTTCGTGAACGCCGACGGCATCGAACCGACTTGGGAACTTGTTCGAAGGAAAGTACCGTTCGAGGATGTCGCGTTTTCCGCCAAGGTAGTCGATTTTGGCAACTCTGAAAACGTGAACACTCCGTTGGAAATCGTTGCGCATTCAACTGTTCGAATCAAGTTTACGGTATTAGACGAAACCGGTGAGGAATCGGCGTCGAGCAATCGGCTCAATATCGCGGTAATCGCCGGGAACTCAGACCCCACCGAACATCTCCCCGGTACATTCGATGGCGGTTGGGGCATTCCGTTCGACGAGCTTCGCGGCGGCACGCAACCGAAGAATCAAACGTCCGGAACTTTACACGTTCCCAAGGGACTGCCGCTGATTCTTTGGGGATACGGTCATTCGCTTGAATATCGTCTCGCTCCTGATGCGGATTGGATGCCGTTCGTTGCGCCTGAAAAAACTTCGAACGTTGTCTCCGTGAAAGACGCTACTTCGGTTCGTCAGCTAAGCGTAAGGCTCGAACCGTTGGAAAAAAACCTCGACACGCTGGAAATTCGCGTGCGGTAATATGCTCGGCAGAATGGAACGGAGTCAATCATGCACCTCGGGAATCTCTTCCAAGGCCGACCTGACAAGCTCGCTTTGCTCGCGACGTTGAAGTTCGGCACCCTATGGTGCCACTCTCAGCAAAAATCGTTCGGAATTGAACAAACCCTTGTGAATTGCCAATTGGAAATCAATCTACCGGAAGAATCTTGAAGGGGTCGGGAATTTTTCTTCCTTGACTCCCATAGCCGCATTTGCGGCACGAGCGGCGTTCCTTCAATAGAGAGACCCATGAGGGGATACATTTTGTACAACCGCAACTGGGCAATCTCGTCCGAGTGTTTCTTCAAGGCTTCGTTGACAAAACCGGGAATGGCGACATCGGGAAGAATCGTCGTCATCGTTTTATAGGCCATTTCACGATAGTTCTCGTCGTCATGCTCGGCTGTTGCGATTCCATCCAGCAGCCCCCAAATAGAAGGAATCCCGATCTTTGCAAGGGCAATTGCCGCGGGATAGTCTTTGACGGTATCAAATTTTTCGTCCGTTATTTCTTCGTTCGGTTTTGCGCCGGATTTCAGTTTGAGGAGGAGAATCGGAACCAGCGTTTCCACCGCTCGAAGTTCGCCGGGTTTGGTGATAGCGATTAATGCTTTTTGATCAAGAAAAACGATTTCCTTTTTGTCTTTGAGTACGACCAGATTCGATTCAATCGTCGATTGACGTGCCTGGTAAAGCGGATGGCTTCGGACCGAGATGTTTCGGCTGACCGTCGTCGGCCTCAATCATCCACGCCATTGAGGACAGAAGACTATGGCAGTCGACGGGCAACACTCCCTGGCTCACGTTGGCGACCGCTTTGAAACGCGACATGGACCGTCACGGCCCTTCATCCCTGTTCAAGAAATCCAAGGAACGGGGAAATTCACTCTCCGATAAAACCGAATCGATAAAACGGCCCGGTGGTATTCTTTGGAATGGCCGTCGGGCGGTTTTTGCATGGGAGAATTAACAATGTTTCAGTATTTTTGTCCGTAATTCCTGAACATTTTCAAGGACTTGCAGGTTCTTCCTTTTTATAAAATCGTACCCAATCGATAGACATTTCAACGGGCAGGTCTTTAGGATTGACTTCGCCTACCCACTTGCCGCCTAACTGCATGTCGAGCAACAGATAAAAAGGGCGGTCGAACGGGAACTGTCCTTCGAGGTCGGTTTCGATTCGCGGATAAGTCAAGGTTTCCTTGCCATTGATACTGAATACCAATTTGTCGGGGTACAGGTCCACGGCATACACGTTGTATTCGTCCTTGCGAATCGGACCGGTCGTTCCTTTTTTGGGTTCCGTCTGCTTGAGATTGACCGTATAATGCGAATGCACCGTCTGGTAGGCAATCGCATCGCTATTGAGCCGTTCCATGATATCGATCTCGCCGCCGCGAGGCCAGCGCTCGTTGTCAAACGGTAAGAGCCAAAAAGCCGGCCATGCTCCCTTCGCATTGCCCAGCTTGGCTTTAATCGCGATTTTGCCGTGCTGGAATCCCTTTTTATCCTTGGTATAGATACCACCGGTAATGAAGGGCGCGCTATCGCCCGGTAAGCCGGGATTCACCATCCCTCGCAGGATCAGATTGCCGTCCTTGACGTCATACAAGGCGTCGTAATCGGACATGTGACGATTCCAATCGGAACCGCCCCGGGGAATTTTACTCCATACGGTATCATCAATCTTGCCGTCTTTGTCGAAATTCTCTTCCCAAACGAGCTTCCATCCCGGAAGTTGATATTCCTGTGGCGTGCCATCGGCTTTGTCGCCTCCGGTTTTCGGCTCTTCCGCCGGAAGACCGTTCGGTAAAAACGACAAGGCTATGATGACGCAGCAAAACAAAATTTTGTTCATTGTTTTTGTCCTTTGATCGTTGTCGTGCACAAAATATCCGAGAATAAACGAATCGGAGCCGTGCCTCAGAATGGTTTCACATAATACGGCTGCGACCAGGCGGATTCCTTGGTCG
The DNA here is from genome assembly GCA_040393745.1 of Thermogutta terrifontis. Classification (GTDB taxonomy): domain Bacteria; phylum Planctomycetota; class Planctomycetia; order Pirellulales; family Thermoguttaceae; genus WRKP01. The sequence continues at coordinate 5,702 of JBEBTM010000127.1, forward strand.
GCATGTAACCGGTCGGATCGTCGTAATTGGCATCCTTGTCGGAAATGATCGTGACACGGACATAGAGATCGTCATCGGCCATTCGATACGTCGCTTCGGTTCCTTCGCTTTCCTGAAAAATCTTTCCGATTTCTTCGGAATAAACTGGAAAACTCCGGGCCGGTTTCTTTCCCTCGGCAGGATCATCGATGGTCGTCGTTGAGGAATCGAACCCTTTTTTCGTTCCGTTAAAACGAATCGTGTACTTGACGCCGTCGACCGGCTTGACCTTCACCGATAAGGTCTTGGCCTGTTTGTCGAAATCGAGTGATTCGAGTACCACGCCGCTGGAGCAGTAAAAATCGCCTTGATACATGGAACGAAGCAGTTTTTCCGTTTCGAGTCTTTCGGCGCGAACCACGATCCAATAATTGCCAAGATCACGTGTTTTCGGGCCGTCCTGCATATAATCGTGCGTATCGTCCTGGGCAATGGCGTAAAGAGGCAACATTCCGTTTTCGAGGCGGAACGCATTGACGACGTCCCAAAATTTCTCGAAGGACCAGAATTTTTCATGCGGTTTGTAACTCGGCTGGCAGTTGAGCAGTTCGAAAAAACGGACTTCGGGAACGTCGATCAAGTCCTGCGGAAAAATATCGAAATAAATCCAGCAATTGTGGTTCGAGATGAAAAGGGTTTCACGCCCCGTCTCCGCGCCGTATTGCATGAGGGCGTCGACGTTTTTACGGATACTTTCGGAAACGGTCCTTCCTTTTTGAAACGGAATCGAATCGACGACGTTGATGACGTTGCAGTGAACTTGACATCCATTGACTCCGACGTTCTGCTCATGGCCGGGTATCGCGAGAAATTCGCCGGGAACGTTCACCTTTTCGATGAATTCGCCGAATGTTTTCAAGCGGACGAAACTTTTCTCGTTCTCGGTTTTGAGTTCGACCCAATCTTTGCCGTAACGCTTGAGGTATCCATCGAGAAGTTTTTGCGTGACTTTTCCTTGGCCGACTTCTTTCCAATTACTCGGATTTGCCTGCATGACCGTATGGTCGGTCAACGAAACGAAATGGTAACCGTGATCCTTGTACCAATGAACGGCCTGTTCGGGAAAAACGTTTCCGTCCGACCAGACGGAGTGCATGTGCAGGTTTCCTTTGTACCACTGCTGTCCGAAAGCCTGTGGTGAAAGAAAAAAAGTGATCGAGACGACGAGGATGGCAATAACATGGCGATTCATCGATACGGCTCCGAAAAAACGGGTTTGTCGAATCAAAGGGTAACACTTGCAATCGAGCATTTTAGAGGAATCCAACGCAAGAATCAATCCTCAAGAGAAAACATTGGTCATGACAAAGTATGTCACAGGTGGATTCTGGAAACTTGATCCGTTTACATTGAAACAAACGGTCATCACGAAAATCGGCTTTTTACGGCGATGGAACAGGACGGAGGCTCCTCCGGGGCAAGGGGGAAAGAAAAAACCCGGAGAAAGCCGCTCCGGGGCTTGTGGAGCCAACGAGAAAGACCCCGCCGGGAAAGCGGGGCCGAAAGGCAAGACGCAAGAGGAATCAGAACGTCGGCAGCTTGTCGAGCAGGGCGTAAGCCGCCTTCCTCGTTTCGCGGAACAGTTTACCGTCCGCATACTTCGGCTCGTCCTTCGTCTCGTAGGCATAGATCGTGCGCTCGAGCATGTGACGCAACTCCTTCGCATGGGCGATCAGGTTCGCTTCCTGTTTCGTCCGCTCGACGATGCCGGTGCATTCGAGCGGATGATCGGCAAGGTCACAAATCTTTGCCGTGCCGCCTTTGGTCGAGAACGAGATTTCCGGCCGTTCGCCCCGCAGGGCTTTTTTATCGCGTTTGCCGTAAGTCGCGGTTCATTCCCAAAGGAAGGCGCCCAGCACGCCTTCGTCCAGTGAAACGCTCTTGACGATCAAACGACCGATCCGGGGAAAATTCGCATAGACGTAAGAAGAGAGTGCCGAATACCCGTCTTGCCAACCGGCGACCTATCCGGCACAGATCGGCATTTTGCTTCTCGGCTCGATCGTCCTAGCCCTCGGCGTTTACGTCGAAGTTGCCGCCGATGTCGTGCTGCTTCCCGGCGAAGGAATGGTCAAGGCCATCACCCATCTGACAAAAACGAATTTCGGCAAGATGAAAGTCTGGTTCGACTGCTCGCTCGTCGTTGTCAGCATTCTCGCTTCGCTCTGCTTCTTCAGGGAAGTTCAAGGTATTCGGGAAGGCACTCTCCTATCGGCGATTCTGGTTGGCAATCTGGTGTGGTTGTTCCACCGAATCCAGCAAGCTCAACTGGTCGTTGTGAGCGAGTCGGATTGACCAACGAAATGAGGTCGCGATTATTCTCCATGTTCGGGGCAGGCATAATACCAGGTTTGCCGCTGACCGCAGTGACATGTCAGTTTCGGCTCCAGGTCTTCGAACCATTTTTCCACGCCTCGCTCCCGAATGTCCCTGAGGTTTTCGAAGGCACGGCGGTGATGCGGCATGCCGTCGTCGGCAAAAGCGACGATGATATCGCAGGGAAATTCCCCGCATTCCGCACAGGAACCGATGCCTTTTTGCGAAGCACAAGGCTTGATTTTGCACGGCCCGCAGATGCAATATCCCTTACAGCACCCGCAGTTGTATTCGGAAAGTCCCCGGAGCGTAAACTGGTAAGGAATGCCTTCCAAGTGCCTGATGTTCTGCTCTTCGTAAGCGGTCTTGAAGGAGCATTGATCGCAGTAAAGACCGCAATACGCTAGTTTTCGGATGTCAAGCGGCATGATATGGGCAACACTTTTTCGGTCGGGTATAATCAGACAAGACGATAAAATGTATTTTACACCGGGGCGGCGGGAAGAATAGAGAGGAGTTACGCCATGACCTTCGAAATCAGGGAATATACGAAAGACGACCTTCCCGCCATGATCGAAATATGGAACGGGATCGTCGAAGAAGGCATCGCTTTTCCCCAGGAAGAACCGCTCACATTGGCGACGGCTGCCGATTTTTTCGGATCGCAAAGTTTCACCGGGGTGGCCGCCACTGAAAACCACATTCTCGGACTGTACATCCTGCATCCGAACAATGTCGGTCGTTGCGGCCACATTGCCAATGCCAGTTATGGAACATCTATTCGGCTCCTGCGAAGTATTGCTTTCCTGCGACACGAAACAGTTCGACGATTACTCGAAATGCGAAGTCGATTATTTCGACGTCCCGTCGAAATTGAAACGACACGAAGAAGTTTTCCCGTTGGAATTACAGAAAGCTTTTGAACTCGGTGTCCGATTGATTGGAGAATGAAAGGGATTCACATGAATTTCACCACGATCAAGAAGAATTTGGAACGAAATGGTTTTGCCGTGTCCTGTTTCGAGACAGTCGGCGAGGCGAACGATTATCTTGCCGAAAGGATCAAGGGCGAGACAGTCGGCTTTGGCGGCTCCGTGACCTTGCAGGAAATGGGTCTGTACGAAAAGCTCGAAAAAAATAATACGATGCTGTGGCATTGGGTCGATCCCGAATTCCGACATCGTCAGCTTGAATGCACGACCTACCTCAGTTCGGTCAACGGCGCGGCGGAAACGGGCGAATTGGTCAATATTGACGGAACGGGAAATCGCGTGGCTTGTACTCTATTCGGGCCGAAAAAGGTTTACTTCGTCGTCGGGTCGAACAAGATATGTCCCGATCTTCCCTCGGCGATGAAGCGGGCTCAAAATGTCGCCGGTCCCCTCAATGCCAAACGCGGCAACTTCAATACGCCTTGCGTCAAGACCGGACGCTGTCACGACTGCAACAGCCCGGAGCGTATTTGCCGAGGCATGGTCATTCATCTGCGTCCGATGCTTTGGGCGGAGCATACCGAAGTGGTGCTGGTGGACGAGAAACTGGGATATTGAAGGAGTTGCCAAATGGTCCTTGTTCTATTCGAAGTCACGATTAAACACGACTGCATGGATCAACATTTCTCCTTGGCGGGTAAGCTGAAAGAAAGTCTTGTCCATGCCGAAGGATTGATTCGTGCCGAG
>JBEBTM010000128.1:0-9656 GCA_040393745.1 Thermogutta terrifontis
CGGCATGATGGGCGAAGTCGTCGGAATGGCTTCGTCCTTGTGCAAAAAATACGACGCCACGCCTCGCGACGTGTACGAAAAACATTTGGATGAGCTCAAAACGCTCATGCTCCGGGGTATTGCACCGCATCCCGAGCAGTATTATCCCAGTGCCCGGCCGATCGGACAGTCGGCAACGTACACGGCTCCCGACTGGCTGAAGATCGCGGGAAAGAACCTGGCCACGGATGCCAAGGTCGCCGTATCAAGCCTTTATCAAGGAGCGGATTATCCGGCCCGATTCATCAATGACGGCAAGTTTGACATCACGAAAAACGAGGGCCGATGGGTCAGCGACAAATCGGTCGAACCGCACTGGATCGAGCTTTCCTTTGAAAGTCCGATCAAGGTAAACGCCCTGCGAATCCTGACCGGCCAGGCCGGCGCTTCGACGCCGATCGCCGATTTCGTACTTCAATTCAAGGATGCCGATGGACATTGGGTCGATCTTGAAGCGACGCGAACCCGGAACAACGCCGCCGGTGACCTTGGCAGACGTTTTGACGCGGTTACGGCCCGGGAATTCCGTCTTTGGATCACGGCCACGCCGGGCGAGTTGGCCCGAATCTGGGAATTGGAACTTTACATGGTGGGTTCGAACTAGATATTTCTACTATAGATTGCTATTTCCTCAAAGCAGGCATTGATTATAAAGTGGTTCCGTGAATTCAGTATCCGTGTATGGGAGCGTTTGCGGATCGGGAACGACAGCCGTAGCGAAGCTATCGGTATTTCAGTCCGAACAGGGCTCACAGGATAGCCGGGGGTGAGGCGTCCTCGGCGAACGCCCGGTTACCGTCGCAAAAATAACCGCACCTCGTCGGAGCTGCGAAAACTGAAATTTATCAAAAAAAGCCAAAAGTCGAATCCGGAAAAGAATCGTTGGCGATTCATCGACTCTCGCCTTTAGGCTTGGCAACTTCTTCGGGCTTCAACTTGCGGTACTCAATGCCCCGGAGTCGGCCTTCGGAGACCCATGTACAGAAACCGAGCGGTTTGTATATTGAAATTTCGTCACGCAGGCCGATGGTTTTGTCTTCAAGCTCCAGTTCGATCACGAGGGATTCCTTGCGTTTTCCGTCTTTGGTCGGTTCGTCGACCCAAACGAGGATAAGCTTGCCCGTAACACGGACGCGGAATTTGTACCATTCATGATCGATGAAGGCGAAATAGCTGCTCGTTTCGTTTTCGGAAGCGTCGAATCCATTGACACTGCTCAGTCCCGTGGTGCCGCCGCCCCAGCCTCCGTTAATAAACGTGCAATAATTTTCGGCAACGGGGAAAGTCAAGGCGGCAAAGAAATCGGAGCCTTGCGTGCGCCGGGCTTCATAGCGGATTTCGTAATCGAGTCGGGGAAAAACCTTCTCATATTTCACTCCGGTCATCAAAGCTCCCATGCCGATGACGAGTTCGCCGTTTTCCACCTTGACTTCTCCATCGCCGCCGAATTTGGGAACCGTCCAGTTCTTGAGCGTTTTTCCGTCGAAAAGGGACCGCCATCCGTATTCGCCCGTTTTATCCTCGCTGGCCGCCTTAAGGGGCTTTGGGGTTACCTCGGGAGATTTAGTTTCGGCGGATATTTTCTGCGCAAAAACCAAAGCGACACAACAGAGCGCCAAGGCGGAAAAACGTTTCATGGCGGAAAACGGGCGTCCGGATTGCCGAACTAAACGGGGTTAGATATTCTCATCTTCAAGCAATTCGTCATGCGGCGGCGCGATGCGAACGAGGCGACCTTCGACGGTGATCCGGTTTTCGGCGAGTAGTTTGATCGCCTCGGGATAAGCGATGCACTCGGCGGCGAAAACACGGTCATTGAGCATATCCGGCGTGTCGCCTTCGAGGACATCCACGGCTTTTTGAAGAATGATCGGCCCGGTATCGTAACCGTGATCAAGAAAATGGACCGTACAGCCGCTGACCTTGACGCCGTATTCCAAGGCTTTGGCATGGACGATATTGCCGTAATGACCTTGTCCGCAAAAGGAGGGAATCAGCGACGGATGGATATTGAGAACCTTGCCGTTGAAATCCTCGGGAAGATCCAGATAACTCAGGTAACCGGCCAATGCGACGTAATCGACATAGGCGTTGCGGCAGGCGTTGAAAGTCGCTTCACTGAAGGAGGCCCGATCATCGAAAGAAGCCCGTTCGATGATTTCAATCGGGAGATCCTCTTCTTCGGCATACTGGAGCCCCTTGGCATTTGGGGAACTCGATATGACAAGACCGATTTCCGCCGGCAGGCTTCCATCTTCGATTCTACGGATGAAATTATTCAGGGACCGCCCCGTCCCGGAAATACAAACGGCAAGTCGAACTTTTCTGGCCATAAACTCTCAGGTGGATTGTAGGGTGGCTGCTTTCCGTTCCTGAAATCGACAGTATTTCGGACAAAAAAGTCCGTGGAAGGAAACACTCGCCGGCTTTTGCCTGTTACAAAAACGATGAAACGGCGAAGCGTCAAGGTAAGCGGCCTTGAATTTGCTCACTCGGCTAACGGTACATTATAGCCTTTTTCAGAGAATTGGAAAGACAAAAAACGGCCCGATCCCCAAGATTGAAACAGATGTTTCAGTCGGGTGTTTGCTTCTTCGAACGGCGAAGTTGACCGCAGGCGGCGTCGATACGATCACCTTTACGGAAACGAACTTTGACTTGGATTCCCCAGGCCTGGAGTTCACCGACGAATCGCCGTACCTGCAATTCCGGCGGTGTTTGGAATTCCTTGCCGGGTACGGGATTAAGCGGAATGATGTTGACGATCGCGGTGCGGCCTCGCAATAGATCGGCGAGCTGTCGGGCATGTTCGGGTTGGTCGTTTACCCCGTGGATGAGCGTGTATTCGAAAGTGACGCGGCGTCCCGTTTCTTCGAAATAAGCGTCCGTGGCTCGGAGGATTTCGGCAATGCCGGAATGACGGTTTTGAGGAATGATTTTTGTTCGCAAACAGTCTTCGGGAGCATGCAAGGAAACGGCGAGTTTGTATCCTTTGCCATCGCGGACGACCGACCGGGCCAAGCTGCGAATGCCGGCCGGAATGCCCACGGTGGAAATCGTGACGCGGCGCACGCTCAAGTCGAGACCGTCCATGGCGGTCGCGTCTTCGAGGGCGGAAAGCAGATTATCGAGATTCAAAAGCGGTTCACCGATGCCCATGACGACCAGGTGCGTGAGCCGATCATTGCCGGGTAAAAGGGAGTTGAGGCGTAAAATCTGTTCGAGAATTTCACCTCGGGTCAGATTGCGGACGAAGCCGTCCATGCCGCTGGCGCAGAAGACGCACCCCATTGCGCAGCCGACTTGCGTGCTTATGCAGGCCGTCCGATGGTTGCGGTCGTCGCGGAGCAAAACACATTCGACGCATTCCCCGTCGGGCCAACGGAGCAGCAGTTTTTCCGTGGCATCGGACGATTGGCTCCGCGCCTCGACGGTGCCTGAAAAGACGTTACCGAAGGTTTCCGTCAAAAGTAGCCGGGTTTTCTTGGACAGGTCGGTCATGGCGTCGAAGGAATCGATTTTTCGTGCGAAAACCCAGCGACGGACCTGCCCTGCACGAAATCGCGGCAACCCTATTTCGCGAAATTTCTCGACCAGGCCGGTTTTGTCGTTGTCAAGGAAAGGCATCGTTTGATCGTTATTCGAACATTTTAAGCCGCAGGGTGACTTCACCATGAAGAAAAAGGGCTTCAACGTCGGTCGGGTTCAGTCGCAGCGATTCGGTGGAGTCTTCGAGGGCTTGCTTGAGGAGTTTTTTCTTGCCGAACCAAACCAGGTCGGCAAGTCGAAACACGGCTTCTGCACGGTAGCGATAACAATCGGCATACTGCTGAGGCATCTCGATCACGGCCGAGAAAAACCGGATGGCCTCCTGTAGATGATATCTCGACGGACCCTGTTTTCCCAAGCCCAAATGAGCACGGCCTGTTTCTGCAAGGAGCCAGTCCGTGGGTTCCTCCTGTTCAAGTGCAATCGTGAATTCTTTCAAGGCAAGGCGGAAATCTCCCGTTTGATTTGCGACTGCGCCCAAAAGTCCGACGGCGTTGGTGTCGTAAGGCTCGTCTTCCAGAACTTTCTCGGCGATTTCTCGAACGGCGTCGTAATGTCTGGTGTCCAGCAGGTAATAACAGGCGTCGAATCGGTCCATCAGATCATGCAAAAGTTCGATGGTTCGGACATAGTCTGCCTCGGCGGCTTCTTCGTCGCCAAGCAAAAACTCCAGCCAGTGCCGATAAAGATATGGGTAAAAATAACCTGGCGTCAGTTCGGCCAAGCGGTCCGCCGTTTCGGTGATTTTCCGGAGCGAGGGATGATCGCTAATGTCGGCCTGCTCGATTTGTATGAGCAGTTTTCGTTGTACTGCCGCAGCATTGTAAGGATAAGAGCGAAGGTGTGTTTCCAATGACAGTAGCGCGTCGTCGGTTTTTCCCGTTCGGTTCCAAAGATCGATTTGCAGCAGGTCGAATTCCATGGAGCGGATCGAATGTTCCTGAAAAAAGGCGCCGACCTTGTTCAGATCGGATTGCGCCGCGGCGAGATTTTCGCGACAATAACGATAACGAGCCCGGGCAAATCGGAATTGTTCCAGCTTAGGAAAGCGGCTCATTCCTTCCCGAATCGCGGCAAGAGCTTCTTTGTCACGACCGGCGTCCACCAAAAGGTAGGCATAGTGATCGAGTTCGTCGTATGGCAAAGGGCCGGATTGAATTTGCTTTTCGTAAGCTTTGACGGCCCGGTCGTCAAGCCCTGCCGCCTCTTGGGAGCGTCCGTTCCACATCAGGAAAGACGCTTTGAAGGAAAGGGCGTAAGCATTTTCAGGGGCAAGGCTCAAGATCCTTTCAATTGCGGGGGCGGCTTTTTTTTCGTTGCAACGTTGCGTCCAGTACGCGGCGGCACCCAGATGAACGTCAAGCTGATCCGGGGCAAGACGGCATGCAGTTTCGAGGTCTTCCCAACCGTCGTGCGTGTTGTCCAACGTGGTTCGCAGCGTGTTTCGCTCCAGATAGAGTCGAAAGTCGGAGGGGGCGATTTGCAGGGCCGTTTCCAAATCATCGGCGGCTCCGCGAAAATCGGCAAGGAAGAAGCGGCAATCGGAACGTTTGCGCAAGGCGTCCACGTTTTCCGGATTTTCGATCAACGCAAGCGAAAACTGTTCGGCAGCCTCGTCGAAACGATCGGTGTCGAACAGTTTTTGGCCCCGGTCGTATGGCGAGGCGTTTTCGGCGATCGATTGGGGCATCGGCGGTGATTTTCCGTAACATGCCAACGGAACCGGATTCCGCGATCACGGATCGTGGCTCGTTGATTCGGTCAGTGACAATGGCCGGCGCAGCCGCCTCGAAGCGAATCGCAGGCGTTTCGGTTTTCCTCACGCAATTTCTCGGCGTCTTCGGCCATGCCGTCCTGGATGCGGTCGATGGTGTTGAAGTCGGCTTCGGCTTTGTCGTGCTCCTTTTTTCGTAAATACGCTTCGGCCCTGAGATGCAAGGCTTCGACGTGGTCCGGTTTCACGGCAATCGTTTTCGTACAGTCTTCAATGACGTTGTCGATATTGCCCAGGTGCCAATGGAGCGAAGCCCGATTGTGGTAGGCTTCGAGAAATTCCGGCTCCTTGAGGATCGCGGTATCGTAATCGTCCAAGGCTTTTCGGTAGCCGCTTTTGTCGAACCAGGCCCGTTGGGCGATGAAGGTCCATGCCTGGGCTCGGATATTATAGACTACGGCGGGTTTCGTAAGCTTGGAGTGCAATTCCTCAACCACTCGGGTCAAATCTTCAATGGCCCACCGGTAGGCTTTCTGCGTGAAAGTTCGTTTGCCAAGCTCAATGAGCGACGCAGCTCGTTCGACCAGCAGGACCGGATCATCGGCCGTGACGTCGAGAGCCTGGCTGAAATCGTCAACGGACATTTCCGGCGCTCCGAGATGCCGCCAAGCGAGTCCGCGGTATTTCAGGGCCGCGACGTTTTCCGGTTCGCGGTCCAAAACCCGACTCAAAACCTCTCGCGCCGAGGCCAGATGCCCCGACTGCAGGAAACATTCGGCCGTGGTCATCTGGATCGCGGTTTCGTCGGGGAGTACAATCAGAAGCCGACGCATGTCTTCTTCGGCGGGGTGAATCTGTCGCATTCGCATGAAGACCCAGTACCGCCGCAGCCGACCTTCAACGTGATCCGGGTCAATCTGTAAAAGCTGGGTGAGGTCCGTCAACGCTTCATCCAGATGCCCACTCATCGCCAGAATCATGCCACGCCGGTTCAAGGCCACACGATCTTTTGGGTCGACGGCGAGAATCTGATTGGCGTCGTTGAACGATTCTTGGTATTTTTCCAAGCGGAAAAGAGCTTCGCAACGGAAACGTAACGCATCAAGATTATCAGGATGGCTTAGAAGCACGAGCGAAAACTCGCCCGCCGCTTCGGAAAACTGCCCCTGTTCAAAGGCCTGCCGGCCCCGCTGCAGCATCTGGTCCGCAGAAAAATTGCCAGCCATTACCGTCCATGCGGCGTTGTTGTGCATTCTATCCCTCTTGCGTAACTTCCTTGTTGATATCGAGATCGCGAAAAGAAAAACCGCTATTATCTGGAATATCGTTAGAATCTGCGTATTTGATGAATATTTCCAAGAAAATGGTGGGAAAAACAACGAGTCGCGATCAGTAGGGCGCAGAAACCGCGACCGATGCCGCAACTTCCACGTTTTGCGGTCACCGATCACGGTCTCCGTTGAATTTGTATTATTCCGCTGTTTCGAGTTCGAGCTTTTCCTCGGGGGGCACGGAATCGGTCGTGCTTTGGGTTTCCACGGCGGCCGGTTGTTTTTTGGTCGCGAACAGGTTTTTCCAAAGATCGTCAATCACCTTCTGCTTGAACTGGATTCCGCTGCCGATGATTGCCAGGAGCAGGGCACCGACCAACAGGATGTTAAACACGATCCGCTTCCAGCCCTTACCCACGGCATCGCCGATGTACGAACGGCGGTTGCTCATGATCAGGAAGATCAAATACGCGATCGGGAGCATGGTCAAACAGACCGCCGACGCCGCCACGGGGAACCAGAACGGTAAATTGACAATCACGCCGAAGAATCCAATCGTGGGCGTCAGAGCAAAGAGCCGGAACCGTCTTGTCGTGTGTTCTAAGCCGAACATTTCGCACATCACGAAGCCGCAGCAGGTCATGTGTGCGCTGATAGCTCCACAGACCATACCGAACAAACCGCCGCAAAAAATGATCGTGGCCACTTTTTCCGAAATCCATTCCGTCTGGAGAGCCGTGGCCGCCTGGAGGGGCAGGAAGCCGGTCCGAACATCATCGTTCCCATCGTAAATGCCCGAAACGGTCATACCGACGATGATGAGCGAGGTGATGATCGTGAAGGGCAGGAACATGGTCATACCCAAGTCCCATTTGGCCAACGTTTTATGTTCGGATCCCCAGTTCTTTTTGAGCAGCGAATAGGGGTACATGAAGGTCATGTTGATCCCGACCGTTGCGCCAAGCATGCCGAGAACCATCGTGATCGTATTGGGCTTGTAGTTGGTCACCAAGGTTTCATAGGCGTAGTAGCCGGTGAAGCCCCGGAAGATTTCAAGCCATTTGATCTCATGGAAATTGAGGATCACGACCAGTAGGAAAGTCAGGAAGACCAGACAGATCATGCCACGCAGGAACCATTCGTAAATCCGGATGCCCACGCCGCCGCGACCGTAGTTAAAAACGACAGTGATATTAATCACGAGAATCAATAGGCCGGCCCCGAAACTGACCGCATAGCCAAAAGGCGTGTATTGCGTGGTCATCTCCGGCTTGCCGGTGTCTTTGTTGAGTTCGACGGCCCCGAAACCGAACCAGGACCGTTTTTCAATTTTTTCGTCCTTGAGCATTTTCCAGTTGTCCTGGATTTCCGCCTTCCGTTGCACGCGCACGCCGTCGACTTCGATGTAAACGTTCTTGGATTCCACATCGAGTTCCACGCCTTCCTCGACCGGCGCTTTGGTCGGTGCGAACTGCTGGACGATGCTCCTTGCCGAGCCCGACGCCAGGCCGTATTGGGGAAAATGCCAAATGACCGAGGCCATGATCGAACTGAAGGCCCAGAGGAAAACGAGGATTTTCAGGCCGCCCCAAACGCCGCCCAGTTCCCGCATGAAGCCGGAATAGGGTTTTTCCTTCGTCGTCAGGACGACGTTCGACAGGGCCGCGAACATCATCACACCAAAGAACATCGCGACGGGTTGAACCCAGAGCATCTTGTATCCGAACGACGCTCCGGCAAGCACCGATGCCGCGGCACTGCCGGCTCCGAGGGTCATGGCGCTTTGCAACAGGCCGGGGCCGGTCATTTTGATATATCCGAGCGACCGAGTGAAAAACGGTTTCGACTCCAGTTCACGCAGGTGTTCTTTTTCCTGGGTCAATTTATCCGGAACACCGGCATTTTCCGTAGCGGGAACGTTCGAATCGGACGAACTCTGTTGTTGCGACATGCGTTTTTTCTCCGAGGTCGAAAAAAGAGGGATGAAAGTAACTTTAAAGTCCAGCGAAAGGAGGATTCTAACATATCCAAACCGGAAAAAAAAGAGTGATCGTTTCTTTTGACGGCCGAATCGAAGATTTTCCGACACTTCGTCTTGGCATGACGGCTTTCAGGCGTTAGACTATGAGGTATTATCGTCACGTCCCGAACGCCCTCCTGTTTTTTGCCCGCCCTCTTTGTCTTCTTCACCCATGAGCGAATCTCCTTCCAGTGCAGCGGTTTTCATCGGCATCCACCTTGGAGCGGACCGGGTTCAGGTCGCCGCCGTGACTGAAACCGGCGTCACTCTTGCCGAATCCGCCGCCCCTTATTCCGCGACCGTGCAGCCGACTCCGATCAAAGAGCACGCCGAACTGGACCCGGAAATCTGGTGGAATGCGACGCGGATGGCCGTGGGGCATCTTGTCAACCAGCTCCGGTCCAAGGTTTCCAGCCCATCGCAGCTGAAAGCGATTTCCGTGTGCAGCGATCCGGGGGCTTTGATCGTCCTTGATCGGTTTGGTAATCCGATCATGAACGCCATCCTGGCTCGAGATGCCCGGGGAACCGATTACGTCAAGAGCCTGAATTTCCATGGACTGGAGCACTGTGAACGGATGGGCTTCCAGTTCAAGGCGACGGATCCATTGGCCAAAATAGCCTGGGTCAAGGAGAATCTGCCGGAACAGTATGAAAACGCTTTGTTCGTGCACCAGGCCGATTTCATTCTTGGACGCCTGAAAGGCCAGCCCGACGTGACCGAATTTTCGTTGGGTATGAAGACGGGCAGCGATTTGCTCGAAGAGTCTTGGCCCGATTGGCTCGATTACGACATGCACTTGGGCGTGCGTGAGCGGCTGCCGAGGCTGGTTCCGTTGGGTGAAAAGGTCGGGACCGTCTGTTCCAAGGCCTCCTCGTCAACCGGTTTACCTGCCGGAATGGCCGTTGTTATGGGCAGCACGTCGGCCACGGCATCGTTTTTGGCCTCTGGAGCCCGGCAGCGAGGGGATTTTTACACTGTGCTGGACAGAGGGATGACGATCAACGGCATTTCCCCCCAGATGATCCGGGATCCCCACGGGTTTATCCAAATTTTCAAATTG
>JBEBTM010000129.1:0-9634 GCA_040393745.1 Thermogutta terrifontis
CTTCCATCACTTCACGCCGGACCGTTTCTTCCAGCGTCTCGCCGATTTCGACACACCCCGCCAAGAGGGCGTATTTGTCGTATTTTGGATAACTCGCCAGCAGCAAACGATTGTCATTTGTCACGGCGATAATGACCGCCGGGGCAATCTTGGGATACTCCACTTGCCCGCATGACGGGCAGGAAAGGGAACGCATCGTTTCCTCTTGAACGGTCGGACCACCACACCGACCGCAGTATTTCCTGTTTCCGTACCATTGAAACAACTGATATCCCGTTACGGCGGCAAACGCTAAGTGGCGGGGAGCCGACTTCATCGTTTCGGCGACGTTTTGCCAAGTAAAACCTTGCGAAGACTCAGTATCGTGCAATAAATAGAATGTCCGATCATTCATTGAAAACAAGTAGGTAGACGTCTTATCTGTTTTTACGTTCAGCTCTTGAAACGTAGGCAGGGCGAATGACCCGTCCTCATTTTTTCCGACGAGAATGGTACGGTTGTCATAGCACAATCCATAGCTTTCCGCCGTGGGGGGCTGGGGACGGTATTGGTTGTCGAACCGGTGGGGGGCGATGTCCTGTATCATATCGTTTTATTCGTTCATACGAGAAAAACCGTGAGTGTAAAGTCGTCGAATGATTAAATGTAGTGAACAAAAGGAGCCGGAAGTATAGGCGTACTTACGTGAACATACGGATGGAACGGAGTAAAGCGATTTACTCGCAGGCTCCGTTTCGCCACATATCCGGGGGCCTTGTCCAAGATTCTTAACTCAAGCATTCGTTACCCATCAATCCGCTCCAGCTTGAAAACGACGGGCCGGACGCCGTCATTGCAACAGGTGATCATCATTTTTTCATCGTTGGTCCACCCGCGCATGATTGATCCGCCTTGCAATGCGGCATAAACGTAACGGCTGATACAGTCCCAGGCTTCGGAACAAAAATTGCCGCCGAGCATTTTAAAAAAACCGTCGCCGTCGACGATGAATTCCTGACCGTCTTTGAATACTTGGCATGGGCCGACGTTCGGATCGGCAAGATATTTTTCAGCCAGTTCCCGGTTGAATTCCCGTTTCAAAACCGTGATCTTCACTTTGTGCGTCATGAGCTTTTCTCCTTTACGGTTGAGTTGAAGGTATTCCGGCGAATCGTCACCATGGCAAACGAACCCGCTTGCCCCGGCCAAAGCGGCGCCGGAAGCAAAGAGCGCCACGGATTTCACGAAGTCTCTTCTGTCCATTTTTGTTCTATTTGTGCGGTCGGTTTATTTCAAGATCGGCAACTGATCCAGCATGTTCTTCAGGTTTTGGGCATCCCAGGGCAAATGTTCCGCGATGCTCAGGCAGACCACATTCGTTTTTGTCGACACGTCCGCAATCAAGCGGATCAATTGTTCAAATGACATTTTCCCCTGTGTAATACCGTCGAACGCGTTCGGAGCGGCCTTGGGATCGGAAAAATAAAGTGAACGAAAACCGGCGGGATCGAGAACGTCCAAATCGAAATGGATCGCCAGGTGCCGGATATCGTTGGCCCGGATCCATTGAACCACGGCGTCGCTTTTCTCCGCAAGCTCCTTCGAATCGGCAACGCGAATTCCAAGGCGATCGATGATTTCCGTTTCCTTCTCCAATGTTTCGCCCAACCCCGCGTACATGACCAGGGCAGGTTTCAGGGGAACGCGCACTTCGGCGGCGAATTTCGGGTCGCCTTCACCCAAAAGATTGCCGAGCACCATCGCATGTTCGTGTTGGAAGAAATCCGGCGTGGAAACGTCGGGGTGGGCGTCGATCCAGAGAACACCCAATTTGCCTTCATAACGTTCATTCAGGTAAGCAAAGGGTGCTTGACTGACGAGACAGTCGCCGCCGAAAACGACGATTCGGTCCGGCTCGTAAACGTCGATGATGTTTCGAGCCGATTTTAATTGTTTCAATAAAATCTCTTGTCCGACCACGCCGTTTTCCTTCTTCGGAGCCGCGCCGTCATAAGGTTTGACGGGAACCTCGACCAGCGGAGCGTCGCTTTCCGGGGCCAGCCACGCCAGCAGCCGGGCTCCCAAGGAATACAATCCGTTGTTGCCTCCCTGCCATTGCGGAAACAGCAGGCGTAAGGTTTTCGATTCGGTTCGGTCTTTTTTCATTTCCCGGGCCTCCAAAGTGGTTATCGTGTAAATTCCAAAAAACAGTGCGATGGTTAAAAGTGCGGTAAATTTTCCGGGCATGTTCACCTTCTCATTTATTTCTTTCGGGGTTTGTCCGGTACGCCGAGCGCCCGCCGAACGAGCCGATCGAATGTTTTCCAATGCGACTTGAAATCGAAATGGGAATCGTCGGCGGTTCGGGCGATGAGTCCGTCGACAAGAGCGTAAATCCATACGGAAACGGCCTCGAAATCGAGTTTCTTGTCAACCTCGCCTGCCTTGGACGCCTTTTTGAGTAAATCGATGAAAGCGTCTCGCATGAGTCGATCGCTTTCGAGAAAGGCGATTCGTATCGTCTCGTTCCGAGCCGCGACAGCCAGAATTTCCGTCCAAAGCCGATGGTCGATGGGAAAGCCGACATCGCGAATACATTGGGCGAGGATATCCATGACCGCATCAAGTGACGGCGCTTCCTCGGCGGCCCGCCGCATTTTCGCGGCTCCTTCGCCGTGTTCCTGCCGGATCATGCACTTGAACAAGTCCTCTTTGCTCGTGAAGTGAACGTACAAACTGCCCTGGCTCATGCCCGCTTCCCGGGCAATGTCGGAAACGGAACAGCCGTCGAACCCTTTTTCGGCAAAACACTTCGCGGCGCTGATGAGCAACTTCCGCCGTGTTTGCTCTTTTTGCATTTCTCGTTTGACCATCTGATTTCTCCTTGAATTGACGAATGACTGTTCATTCATTTTATTGCGTGAGAATAACCTGTCAAGTGAATTTCGAAAAAATGTTTTGCCCGTCGAAAAAACAACCCATTTCCCGATATTGAATTCCATGTCCGAAAACGGCCAGCCCTCTTGAGGAAAAATACTATACTACCTAAAATTAATCGAGAGGTCATGCTCGATAGTATCGCCCTCACAATAAAGGCAAGAGCCGTATCAAGGAGAAACCATGTATTACTCGACAACTTGTCCGTCACCCATCGGCCGGCTCACTTTGGCAAGCGATGGAGAAAATCTAGTCGGTCTATGGATGGAAGGCCAAAAATATTTCGGCGAGACCGTCCCCGAGGAAATGGTGGAAAAAACCTCTTTGGCCGTATTCAAGGAAACAAAGCGCTGGTTGGAACGCTATTTCCAGGGTAAACGGCCGGTTATTGACGATTTGCCTCTGGCTCCCCATGGAGGCGAATTCCGGAAAGCGGTATTGGATATTCTGTGCGAAATTCCTTATGGAGAAGTGATTACGTACGGTGAAATCGCGAAAAAAATGTGCGTTCACATGAAAAAAACAAGAATGTCCGGCCAGGCGGTCGGCGGGGCCGTGGGGCATAATCCCATCTCCATTATCATTCCGTGTCACCGCGTCGTCGGGGCAAGCGGCAGTCTGACCGGTTATTCCGGGGGCATCGGCAAAAAAATTCAACTCCTCGAATTAGAAGGCGTCGACCTGTCCCGGTTGTTCGTTCCTAAGAAAAGTACCGCTCCTTGATTCTTGAAATCACCGCCATGGAAATGGATAAAAAAAGCCTCTATGCCGCACTCAAGGCCCGCGACAGTCGGTTCGACGGTCGTTTTTTCGTCGGCATTTCCAGTACGGGAATTTATTGCCGTTCGGTCTGTCGGGTGAAAACGCCCCTGGAGAAAAATTGTACATTTTATCCGAGCGCCGCGGCGGCCGAGCAGGCCGGATATCGCCCCTGTTTGAAATGCCGCCCCGAGTCGGCGCCGGGACATTCGAGCGGCGATCCGTCCTCACGACTGGCTCATCGGGCCGCGTCGATCATCGAAGAAAACCGGCTCGCGGAAAGCAACCTTTCCGAACTGGCTCGAAGGCTCGGAATCACGGACCGGCATTTGAGACGCGTTTTTGCGGCGGAATTCGGCGTATCGCCCGTACAATATCTCCAGACATGCCGTTTGCTGCTGGCCAAAAACCTCCTGGCCGACACGCGTCTTTCCATGACACAAATTGCCATGTCCTCGGGATTCGGGAGCATTCGACGTTTCAACCATCTTTTCAAGACGCATTACAAACTTGCGCCGACGGATTTGCGAAAGAGCGGCGTACGCATCAAGGAAACGGGACGCGACGGCATCACGATCCGGCTCGGTTATCGCCCGCCTTATCGATGGGATCGCTTGCTCGAATTCCTGGCCGGTCGCGCCATTCCGGGCGTGGAAAACGTCAAAGACGATTCGTATCGAAGAACGGTCACGTTGCGGCAAAACGGCGAAACCGTTCGCGGGTGGATCGTCGCGGAGAATTTATCGGACAAAAATTCACTGGCCGTTACATTGTCCTCTTCACTGGTCGGCGTTCTGCCGAAAGTGCTTTCCAGGGTGCGGCATCTTTTCGATTTGAATTGCGAACCGTCCGGAATCGACCAAGTCCTTGAAGGAATGAACCGGCTCATCCCGGGTGTTTACGTTTCCGGATTGCGTTTGCCCGGTTGTTTCGATGCGTTTGAAATGTCGGTCCGGGCCGTTCTCGGGCAGCAGATTACCGTCAAGGCGGCACGGACTTTGGCCCTGCGTTTGGCGGAGTCGTTCGGCGAGAAAATCGAAACGCCTTTCGAGGAATTGACCGTGACGTTTCCGACCGCACGACAAATCGTTTCACTCGGCAATCCGATTGAAAACAAACTCGGGCCACTGGGCATCACGGGAGCGCGAGCTCGGTCGATCGTCGCCCTTGCCAACGCGACGGAAGGCGGCGAGATCGATCTTTCACCGCAGGCCGATCCTGAAACGGAAATTCAGAAATTGCTCAAAATACCGGGCATCGGTCCTTGGACGGCTCGATATCTCGCCATGCGCGCCATCGGTTGGCCGGATGCGTTTCCGCACTCCGATTACGGCGTTAAAAAGGCGTTGGGCAATATATCGGAACGGGAAATACTGGAACAGTCCAAGGTGTGGATGCCCTGGCGGGCTTACGCGACCATCAATCTTTGGAATTCGTTGGAAAACGAGGCCGTATCATGATCATCGTTTTATTTGAAGTCACGATCAAAAAAGATCATATGGAGCAATACGTTTCCATGGCGGGTGATTTGAAAGGCAGTCTCGCCAAAGCAAGGGGGTTTATCCGTGCGGAACGTTTTTCCAGTCTTTCGAACGAAGGAAAACTCCTGAGCCTGTCTGTTTGGGAGGACGAAGAGGCCGTTCAAGAATGGCGCAACAACGAACGGCATCGGATGAATCAGCAACGGGGTCGCGACTCCATTTTCGGGGATTGTGTGATTACCGTCGTGTCCCCGGTACGAACTTACTCCGATCAGGAACGAATCGAAGCGCCCGAGGACTCCAATAAAGCATGGTCGATTGCCGGGATTCCGGGTTGATTCCCGTTATCCCACGCAGGCGGGGACTCAGATGAACGACGTCGACGAGCAAAAAACTTTTCTATGGAAATACCACGTCGAAACCGCCGGTAAAGCATTTGGATGAAAGCCGATTCTGATCGTTGATCACATTGGCTCAGCTCAAGAAAAAAACCAGGGGAACTCTCGTCCCCCCAGCCAAGGAAGTTGCTCGATCCTATTTCCGAGGCGGGGCATCCCGACGATCATGCTTCGCCTCGCCCCTTCCATCCCTCGGCTCATTTTTTTCCAATCAGGCTTTTTTCGTGCGACGCTTGCGACCGTAGAAGGCGCCGCAACCGACCATTCCAAGTCCGAAAACCAGCATCGTCGCCGGCTCGGGAACGGCGGGCGGGCTATCCGTCAATTGCAAATCTCCCACCCAAAGACCGGCGGGGTTGCCGTAGTTGTCGGCATGGCTGTTATGATTGTTGACAAAGAAAGTCAGCGTGTTCCAATCGTTGATACTGATATCACCCGCATCAATAGTGAACATACCGGCGATGCTGAAGGTGGTCGATTCACCACCGGCCTCGCCGATGAAGTCCCAGGAATCCAGCAAGATACCATTGACCATGATACCGAGCAGGGCATTGTCCGTGGCCAGAAAACCGGTTAGGAATGAATAGGCTTCATCGGCGTAGAAGCTGGTTTCGTAGGCATAATAGCCAGCCGCATGGTTGGTCGTGCCGTCTCCGCTGTCGTACCGACCGGATTCGGAACCGATCCAGTAGGTGTCTTCGTACTGGTTGGTCAGGTTGGACCAAGCGTTATCGTTACCGGCAAGGGGCCAGGCGTTATTGTCGTACACGAAAGCGCCGGTAAGGTTGGCGGCGTTGTACGCATTTTGCAGCGTATTGAGAGAAAACTGATCACCGGCGCTGTAGGAATAATTGCCCGTGGCATCGGTACCGGAGTTTTGGAATGTTCCGCCGAGTTGAGCGCCGTTGTGCGACTCGGTTCCGAGGCCGATTTCGAAAGCGCCGAGGTACGCCGCACGCCAATTATTGTCATACCCGCCGGTTTGACTGGCGCCGGTAGCACTGATGACCGTGTCGGCAGATACAAAACCAGTTGCGCAGATTGTGAACAACACGGCAAGAAGAGAGAAGCACTTCCTCATTTTTGACATCCTTTTTCTGGTTTTTGACAAAATTTTACTGCGAAAAGAATTCTTCGCGTTTCTTGGTCGTATGAACGGCAAGCCACGGAAACCTTTCGAAACCCACAATGGCCGCAATTTTCATGCCATTTGCATGTTTTGTGGCAGCCCTATTTTCCGAATATTCTTAATCTACTATCTAAAACGACTTACACATGTCGACTCAACAAGGGAAAACACACACTTCAAGCTCTCGGGACATATATTCCGCCACCGGTGTGACGCATTCTGCATCGTCGATGTATCATTTTGCCTTGATTGCTGTTACTGCGCGTGTATCAAATTGCCTGCGCGTGCAAGCTTTCATCAATTGCGGTATTTGTTTCCCTGTATATAGCACCAAGACTGTCTATTTTGATGGGCGTTTTTTGTAATCCTAAGGGCACACCTTTAGTGAATTTTACTATATCCGGCGGGAAAATCCAGATAAAAAGGCGGTTTTTTTCTTTTTTTCACTTATTTCCACCTCCGAAATCAATCTCAGCCGAGGTAGACCGTCAGAACGGCGATGTCCGAGGGTGTGATACCGCTGATCCGGCTCGCCTGATCCAGATCGACGGGGCGGATTTTTTCCAATTTTTCCCTCGCTTCGGATCGCAAGTGTTTCATTGCTGCATAATTGGCATTCTCCGGAATGCGGCGTAACGCCAGTTTCCGACTCCGCTCGACATCAATTTCCTGTCGACGTATATACCCATCGTATTTTACGTCAATATCGACCTGCTCGGCGGCGGCGGAGGAGATTTCACCGAGGGCCGGAATTTTATCAACGACGTCCGTCCAAACGGTTTCGGGTCGGGACAGGAATTTACGCATAGACCCCTGCGCATCGTGTGTCGATTCCAGAAGTTGCTTAGCTCGCTGAATTTCCGACTCTTTGGCTTTGAGCCGGCCCAGCCGCTCGGGTTCAATCATGCCGAGATGCTCCCCGATGGGCGTCAACCGACGGTCGGCGTTATCATGCCGCAAAAGCAGCCGGTATTCGGCCCGACTCGTGAACATTCGGTACGGCTCGTCGACGCCCCGGGTGACCAGATCGTCGACCATCACACCGATATAAGCTTGATCCCGGCGGAAAACCAGCGGCTCACGACCTGCCAATTTCAGGGCTGCATTGGCGCCGGCGACCAAACCCAACGCGGCCGCCTCCTCGTAACCGGTCGTTCCATTGAGTTGCCCGGCCAGATACAAACCCGTAACAGCTTTAGTTTCCAGGGTCTGCCGCAATTGGTCCGGCGGGGCGTAATCGTATTCAATGGCATAAGCGTATCGCATGATCTCGGCTTTTTCCAGGCCCAGGATCATCCGGACCATCCGATCCTGAATAGCCCGACCGAAGCTCGAAGAAAAACCGTTGACGTACACTTCGTTCGTCCCGCGTCCTTCGGGTTCAAGAAAAATCTGGTGCCGATCCTTGTCACCGAAGCGTTCGACCTTGGTTTCGATGGACGGACAATACCGGGGCCCCGTGGATTGGATCTGGCCGCTGTACGCAGGGGCCTGTTGCAGGTTCTCCCGAATATATGCATGAAGTTCCGGCGTGGTCCAGGTCATCCAGCAACTGATCTGATCTGTTTCAATCAAATCGTTCAAAAAAGAGAACGGGACGGGAACATCGTCACCGGGATGCTCCGTGCAAACGGAATAGTCGATACTTCGGGCATTGATCCGCGGCGGTGTGCCCGTTTTGAAACGGCGAATTTCGATGTTCAATCGACGAAGAGCCTCGCTGATTCCAAGAGAAGCCGGTTCGCCGGCCCGGCCGCCTGGGGAGAGCCGCTCGCCGAAATGGATCAAGCCGTGCAAAAAGGTTCCGCAACAGAGCACCACGGCGGCGGCCCGAATCTCGCTGCCATCGTCGAGCCGCACACCGAGTATTCGGTGGCGGGGTCGACCGGGCTCGGTGGCCGGAAGCGGTTCGGTGAGCAGATCGACAACGTTTTCCTGCCGAAGTTCGAGGTTCGGCTGATTTTCCAAGATGCCACGAATGGCTTCCTGGTACGCCTTTTTATCGGCCTGCGCACGAGGTCCCTGCATGGCAGGTCCTTTACGGCGATTGAGCATGCGGAACTGGATACCGGCTGCGTCGATTGCCCGGGCCATGGCACCACCGAGTGCGTCGATTTCCCGGACAAAATGCCCTTTGCCGATTCCGCCGATCGCCGGGTTACAGCTCATCTGGGCAACCGTGTCGAGATTGCTCGTCAGCAGCGCAGTTCGAGCCCCCAGCCGCGCTGCCGCCCACGCCGCTTCGGCCCCCGCGTGTCCGGCTCCGACGACCAGAATGTCATATTGAATGCTTGACATGCCGGGTATTGTACCGCGCGGGAGAAAGTTTCCGAGCGGGGCCGCGCCGGCGTCCAAGACGCCGGGCTAAATGGGGAACGTAGCGTAAAACAGGGTTCCGCTCTTCGGCGTCCGCAAAATCGGAAGCACGGTCGGCCCGTCTGGCAGAGACCTAGCGGTTTTCTTTGTCGAAGGCACCGTCGAAGGCGATGTTGCTCGGTGAAAAATTGATCTTCTTGACGTATTCGCAGGATTCCGTGGCGCCGAACTCACGTTCCATGCCCATGTCTTCCCACTCGACTGAGAGCGGACCCGTGTAGCCGATATTGTTCAAGGCTCGAATGATTTCCTTGAAATTCACGGCCCCGTGGCCGATGGAGCGGAAGTCCCAACCGCGATGGTAATCGCCGAAATTCAGGTGCGAACCTAAAATGCCGGTCTTGCCGTCCAGCGTGACGATGGCGTCTTTCATGTGGACGTGATAAATCCGATCCTTGAAACGGTAGATGAACTCGACCGGGTCCACGCCTTGCCAGATGAGGTGGGACGGATCGAAGTTGAATCCGAATTCCGGCCGCCATTTCAGGGCATCCAGGGCCATTTCTGCGCTGTAATAGTCGAATGCGATTTCCGTGGGGTGAACTTCCAGCGCGAACTTCACGCCGCATTCGCCG
>JBEBTM010000130.1:0-9535 GCA_040393745.1 Thermogutta terrifontis
TTATCCGTCCAAGGATTTGCAAACCCCGGAGGCCGATTCGCCGGACCGCCATGTCGGCAACGGCTCCACGATGTTGTCCATCGTCACAACCTCACTTACCGAAGAAACGGACTTCTGGAACGGCGCGGTCGGCTTCTTCTGCGGTCAATCGACGGCGGCGCTGCGAGGCATCACGTTTCATGTGCGCAAATGGACGCAGGACAACAAGACCCTGCAGATCACCAGCCCGCTCCCGGTCGCTCCGGTCGCCGGCGACGCTTTCAAACTGTTTGTCGGCAGTAAAGCGGCGTCCACGCAGGAAGTCCTGTCCATGAAAGTGTCGGGCAAACAGCCGGAAGTCGACACGGTCACCGGACCGAATGTCACCGGTATTACGATCAAAAAGGCGTCGGCCATGCTCGGTACGGGCACGCTGGAAGTCCGCTATGAATATAGCGGCCGCATCCTGAAGATCCGTATGAACAGCGGCGATTACGGGCCGAACACGATCCTGACGGAGAGCGCGGACAACGTCGCCGTCTACAACAAGGATATGGCCGGCTTCATCCTGGTCGACGTCAATTTTCCTGCGTTGCGCCCCAGCAGCAGCTACTCCGACAACTATACGCTGACGACGCCGAAGGGTAATCTCATTCCGAATTTTGAGGGCTATGAGACCAACGACGGATTCGGCCGGACCCGGTATCACCTGGTCGTCGCCAAGAACAAAGCGACCTCGACGCTGGACGCGATGAACTGCTTTTCCATCTGGACCGGCAAGCCGGTCGGCACTCCATCTTATCTTTATAGCGGCACCTATAGCGTCTCTTACGCCGCCCCGCAGACGATCTATGTGAACAATCCATCCGACTGGCCCACACGCGGATTCTGGGTGCGCAACAAAACACGGAACGATCTTCGTTACGTCGACTTCCGGAGCGGCAACGCCCTGTACACGAAGGCGATTGATTGGGGCGTCATCACCTTCAAAACCGCCCAGTCGGAAATCAAGCCGGGCATGCGGATCGACAATTCGACTTCGAATCCCAGCTATACCGCCATCGTCGACCAGGTCATCCTGGAAAGCGGCACCTGGGCGGACAAAACCGCCTCCGGTACGCTCCACCTGAAAAAATATACAGGAAGCAGCTATCTCGGTTCGACCTCAAGCATTTATTGCAACGGCGTGTGGCTCTTTACCGGGAATGGCACTTCGACACGCGGTTTTCGCGGTTGCAATGCGGTGAACTGGCTCAACAACGACGTCGTGGAACCGGCCAGCGACATCGATATCGGGATCAATCATCCCACGGGCGGCTATTACCGCAACCCGGCAAGCGAGAACACGATCCCGGAAGGCGTGACCTTCGGCCACCATCCGAGCCAGGAGGAATGCCTGATCGTCGAATCGCTCATGGGCGGTGCCAGCGTCGGGATCTGGCTCAAGCAGACGATCATCGACGGCACGCAGGCGCGTGAGGACATTGAAGGCGATTTGTCGATGGCCTGGTACTAAACGCACAATAATATGCCGGAATACACTTGTTTTACCCTGCACAGCAATCGATACGACCTGAATCTGCTCCAGCGGACAGAGGAACGGCATCGATTCGCCTGCATGACACCGCTCATCCGTGAAACGGCACTGGCCCGTTACGACCTGGGTACGCAACAGTTTTTTCGATTGGGTGTCCGGTCGGACAACAAATCCTATCCCGGAACCCGGTGTCTCAGTATCGCGTTCCTCGTCCGCAATACCAAACTGGCCCGCAATCCTCATCGTTGGGACGCCGCCAGTTACCGCAGCAGCGCCCGGTTCCGCATGGGATGGGATTGGGTCATTTTCCATTGGAACGGGATCGCTCAATCCTGGGATCACATTGATCCCTGGCCGGCGCCACGACAAACGGGATTTTCGTGGAAATACGACGAATTCACTCCGTCCCTGTATCGCCTGCCCGCCCCGTTCGACATCCATTCGGATGTCATTCTACCCGGCACACGGTTCGCCTGGCTGTACGACGAACGGATCCGGATACCGCGCGGGCTGCCGATCCGATGGGATCGGACACCCTACGGCGGTCTGACACGACAGAACATCCGCTTCGACACCTGTCGCTATGTTTTTACCGGGTTTCCGGTTCGAAAACAATCCTTAGTCCGGCCCGGCTGGCGTATCCTGGCACGCAATCTCCAAACGGACGAAACGACCGAACTGGGCTTCATCGATGCCGATGCCGACCCGAAATCGCTGACCGACGTGGCGTTGCCGGACGGCGAATATGAAATCCTCGTCCTGACCTCGTCGCTTTTCTGGCGGGATGCCAGTAATCAAACGGTGCGGACCATCACCGTGGGGCCGGACGAGGACATTTCCCCGCTCCCGACCCTCTACAATCTTCGGTCCACGATTCGCAGCGAAACGACGGTCATCCTGTGGTCGGCGAAACGGAGCGAAATCGACGATTGCGTGTTCGGCATCTGGTATTCGGCGGACACGCCCGTCGACACCGATCGTGCGCCCGATGAAACGGTTTGGTATTCGCCCTCGCAGACGGAATATCAAACGACCTTCCTGCAGCGGGCGCCGGCCTACGTCGCCGTCGCGGCGATCCGGACGGGCAACGAATCGGAATTGGGCCCGGTTCACGAACTGTATCTGGACTGGAGCAGCGACCCGCCGCGTGCCCCGGACGACGTGATGGTGTTGGACGATCCGAATTCGATCTACGATCATTTGATCGATGCCGGGGACGAGGAATTATCGAACAATTTACCGGACATGCCCCTGTAAAATGCCATGCACACCTTTCTCGACATCAACGGACGCCGGCGCTATGTCGACGACGACCTGATCAAAGAAGCCTTCGACTTCCTGCTCGATTGGCACGAAGACGTCGACCTGGCCGAATGCGAACTCGGCGGCTGCCAGCCGATCCTCGTGCCGGAAGTGTCCAAGCGACTCGATTCGATCATCGCCAGGCTCAACGGACGACCGTAACACTCACCATTCACCAATCATCATCCCATGCCACGATCCGTCGTTTATACCTGCATGCCCGGAGAATACATCGAAAGCGTCTCGCTCCGGAACAACGGCACGACCCTGATTTACTGCATCAACGAGATGGTCGAAACGCCCGCGACGCTGCCTGTCAGCACGGATTTCCACTTTGAGGACGCGCTGATCGCCCTCAAACAAGGACACCGCGTACGGCGCCGGCACTGGTTTCACCGTTTCGCCCTGGCGTTCGGCGGCTCCATTTCGACGCCGGAATTCGTCGACGTGTGCGCCAAGGAGGCGTACAAGCCGACCTATCGCGACCTGCTCGCCGACGACTGGCAGATCGTCGATCCGCCCGAAGGTTATCTCGAAGCCCTGCGGAGCCGCCCGGTTCCCGCCTGGCTGGCCGGCGAAACGATCCGCGAGTACAGGCAGGACGTCGATTTCGCACTGGCGCTGACGGCCCTTAAAAAGAAATCGTACGTCAAACGTCCGTTCTGGCAGCCGGCGATGAGCCTCCTCTACGACGAGGAGCGGAAGGAATACACCTTCGTCCTCGGTCGCGAAAAGAAACCGACCTATCCGAACTCCAGCGATCTGTTTGCCGACGATTGGATGATCTTTCCCTATGATGGCACCTGACCAACCCACGATTCCCGCCATGAAAGTCAAGGATTTCACACAACCCCGCACGATGACGCTCACGGTCGTCGTCGACCAGAAACGCTTCGACGACTGGCACTGGACGACCGAATCGCACCTGTCCGGCGACGTGATCAACGGCATGCTGGTCAGTGCGCTGGCCGAAGGCGACCTGATACGCCATCCGCACCACACGGAGTATCAGGCATTGCTCGGCGATCTGCTCGCCTGGCACAGCCGCGACGGAATGTTCGACGTGTCCTGGCCGGAGATCAAGGAGGCGATCGTCCGGATGCTCGAAGGTTCCGCGTCGGAACAGGCCGAGGCGCGCAAACTGCTCGCGCACGCCTGGCACTCGATGCCGCAGGAAGGCAAAACACAACTCGCGGCGATGGACTCGCCCTGATCTTGAGAATGGACATGTCTGTTGTTCGAATAAGGAATCGGTCTCTCGATGGGTAAAAAGAAAAAAGACGGATCAAGGCCGTGGAGCGTCTTTGATCCGAAGAGTGAAGTGAACGCGAAGCGAACGCATGTCAGCCTGTTTTCCGGATGCGGCGGTGCCGATCTCGGGTTTCGCCAAGCAGGTTTCAAGACGGTATTTGCGAACGATATCGACGCGGACGCATGCATGACCTACCGTGCGAACCTCGGCGAGATCACGGAAGGTGATATCGGGAAGGTCACCCTGCCGAAATTACGGAGGCGTTTGGACCTCCTGTCCGCAGGCTTTCCATGTCAACCGTTCTCCAATGCCGGCTCCCGGCTTGGGATCGAAGATCGACGTGGAACGTTGTACCGAACCGCGTTGGACGTCGTGACATCGTTTCGTCCCAAGGCGGTTCTGTTTGAAAACGTCCGGGGACTGCTGTCATTCAAAAACGGGAAAACGCTTCTCATCGAAGAGATTTGCGAACGATTCGACCAGCTCGGCTATGACGTCGTGTTCAGTCTGGTCGACACCTCCCGGCATCACGTTCCCCAAAAACGGCTGCGGGTGATCATCGTCGGGATCGCACGGTCCGCAGGTCTCGGTCGTTTTGCCTTTCCGGCCCCTTGCCAGCGGAACGACCTGTCGCTGAAACATACGATTCTGGATTTGACCGCCGATGTGCCGAACCAGGACGAGCTCATGCGGCTGAACCCGCAGGCACTTCGAATTGGGGCCATGGTTCCCGAAGGCGGTTCGTGGAAAGACATTCCTTACGAACATCTGCCCGATCGCTTGAAGAAGATCGCGGACGACATGAAGCGATATCGCTGGCCGAATTTCTACCGGCGTTATCACCGGGATGAAATCGCCGGGACGATGACGGCGGCGTTTAAGCCGGAAAACGCGGGCGTGTGGCACCCGGTCCAGCAGCGGGTCTTGTCGGTCCGAGAGGCGGCAAGGATACAAAGTTTTCCCGACTGGTTCACGTTTCACGGCCGGACAGTGCCCTCGAAATACCGGCAAATCGGCAATGCGGTCCCTCCTCGCCTGGCTTTTGAAATCGCCGCGAATATCGGCAAGGCGCTGGACGGCGAAAACATCTGCAGGGGTGAAGAATACCTGACGTTTCGCCAGTTCGTCCAAGCCGGAAAGCCGCTCCCGGCATGCGGTCGGGTCGTTTATTCGAAGACAACCCCGAGCGGACGAACAGGCGTTTGGACTCAACGAGCGTGATGGAAGAACCAACGTCACCGATCCCTTGGACGTCTACGCACAGTGATCGGTGCTGGGACAAATAACGTACATTTCTTAATTTCAAGGAGGTGACTCGATGAGAACCGTCTCGAAAGAGGCTTTCCGGGAACTGATCGCGCTCAAACGGCAAACGGCCGGTTGGGTCTTGAGCGTTCCCGAAGACCATGAATCCGTCCGCAACGTGTCGCTCTGGCGCGAACTGGCCCGCGCCGGCCTGATCGAACTGGGCGGCGATCTGCTCTGCGGCGAAGTGGACGGCCAAACCGTCTACCGGTTCTGTTATGAAATCCGATGTTGAGGTGACGCGATGACCACTGCCAACATTGGAGAACATATTCTGTACCACGGCGATTGCCTGGACTTCATGGCGAAAATGGAGCCCGGCAGCGTCGATGCCGTCGTCTGCGATCCTCCCTATGGGATCGCTTACGTCGCCAACGGGCGCAAGACGATTCCTCGCGCCGAGATGCTCGCAAACGACGCGAAACCGCGACTGGAATTCGTGCCGCCCATTGTTCGGGTTGTCAAAAACGGCGGCGCAGTCTATTTGTGTACGCGGTTCGACGTTGCGCACCTGTGGGTCGACGCCTTGGAACAGGCCGGCGCGAAGGTCAAAAACCCGGTCTACTGGATCAAGGACAACCTGACCCAAGGCGATCTGACCGGAGATCGCGGCAACTGCGTCGAAATCGTCCTGTTCGCCCATGTCGGACGCCATCAGCTTCGGGGAAAACGAACGCTGAACGCCTGGAACATTTCACGGCCGCCGCCGTGCGATCACCCGACGCCGAAGCCGGTCGAACTCATGGAACGGCTCATCCTCCAGAGTTCCGATCTCGACGACACGATCTTCGATCCCTTCATGGGAACCTGCGCGACCGGAGCCGCCGCCATTAAAACCGCACGGAAATTCATCGGATGCGAACTGGATCCGAAGTATTACAAGATGTCGCGGGAACGGTTCGAACGCGATTACCGCGATGCCGCCAACCGCCTGCCGGGACTCGATCCCGTTTCCATACAAAAGTCGCTCTTCGCGTGAAGAGCGTTGTTTCCCCTTAACCGAAAGGAACTCTGATGATTTGGATTTTCCTCCTTCTCAGTCTGCTCGACTTCCAGCGTCCTCCCGTCCCGATCGAGGCGCTCGAACGCCACTTCGCGGTTAGCGACGTGGTGGAGCAGTCGACGACCGACTGCACCATGAACCCGCAAGGGATGCGTCCGATGACTAATGAGATGATCGAAGTGCTGTGGATCGGCGAGGACGGCAGCATTACCGACAGTGCCATGACCTGGGATCAATTTCGAACGGAAATGATATCCGGGGCCGGCGAGGATTACGCCTACATGGTCCAGCGCGTGATGAGACCTCCGGACGAACCGAATCCGTTCCCGGATCCGGAACCGCCCCCGGTCGCCGCGACTCCGGAACCCGCCTGGCTGCCTGCCGCGACCCTGACCGGCATCCTGCTCTTTGCCTGCTACTACCTGTGGAAGAAGAGACAGCCGAAGCTCGTCCGGCGCTATTGACGCTTTCACATACAGGTTCCGATCGCATTCGCGGTCGGAGCCTCTTTTGACTCACTCGATTTTAGTTTTGCCATGACAACACCCCTGCAACCAAAAACCGACAAGGGACTGAATTCTCCTTTGCTCTGGTTCGGAGGAAAAGGTATGCTTAAACGATGGATCATCCCGAAACTGGCTGCTTATCCTCACGACATCTATGTCGAACCCTATGGCGGCGGGGCTTCCGTGCTGTTCGCCAAGCCGCCGGCGCCGGTCGAAGTCTACAACGACCTGAACGGCGACTTGGTCGAATTCTTCAAGATACTGGCCGATCCCGCGCAATTCAAAAAGTTCGTCCGGCTCGTCGCGCTCCTGCCGCATTCGCGGAAGATGTTCTACGATTACCGGGCTGAATACGTCAAGGAAAAGAACCCGATCGTCCGGGCCGCAAAGTGGTTCTACGTTATTCGAAAATCCTTTTCCGGCACCTGCGGACGTGCCTGGGGCCATGCGATCACGATGTCGACGCGAGGAATGGCGACGATGTGTTCCAGCTGGCTCGGAGTCGTGGAAAAACTGCCCGAAGTTCATGCCCGGTTCCAGCGTGTCCAGATCGAGCATCTTCCGGCGTTGAGAATCATTAAAAAATACGACACCCCGAACACGCTCTTCTATCTCGACCCGCCCTATATCGCCGGCACCCGGAGCGTCGCTCAGTTCTACCGGCATGAAATGACCGACGAGGATCATGCCGAACTGTTGGAAACGATCCTGAACATCAAGGGCAAAGCCTGCCTAAGCGGTTACGAACACCCGATCTATCAACCGCTCCTGGACGCGGGCTGGACGATGGCGACCAAGAGCGTGACCTGTGTGGGCGCCAACTGCACCAACGGCAACAAGCCCCGGAAACCGAAACGGATCGAATGTCTCTATATGAGCCCGGCCTGAACAGAGCCGGAGCCTCCGTCCAGCGGATTGTCCGCATTTCTTGAAAGGGAGATTTTATGAACAACAATATGACCGACAGCGGTCGGCGCGAGCAATTCGCGTCCGGAGCGGTACGCGACACCTCCGAGGACAAGCCGCGTCCCGACCTCATTTCGCCCTTCGCCCTGCAGCGGATCGGGCAGTGGCTCGCGCTCGGGGCCAAAAAATACAAGGAGCGCAACTGGGAGGCCGGCATGCCGATCTCCCGCTGTCTCGCCTCGCTGTTCCGGCACCTGATGCAGTACATGATGGGCGAGCGGAGCGAGGATCACCTGGCCGCGATCGCCACCAACGCGATCTTCATTTTACATTTCGAGGAGATGATCAAACGCGGCGTCCTGACGCCGGGGCTGCTCGACATGCCCCTGTATCGACCGAAATCGGCATTGGAATACAAGCCATCCGAACCCCGGAAAAACCAGCACAAAGGCAACCCGGTCGTCCTGGACGGCGACGATGAAGATGAGGAGGATGACGATGAGCCGGAAGAAGAAGACGCGGAAGAAGCCGAAAACGCCTGCTGCGATTGCCGATTTTATCAAACGTCTGCACAGGATGAGCCGTGCGTTTCGTGCCTGGCAGAGCACAAGTATTTCGAGCCGGTCGGCGAACTCGTGCCGTCCGGACACCTCACCGCCCGGCAGGCGATTCAGGCCATGCGGGACGGGCAAGCCGTCCGGTATCTCGGCTGGCGACCAACGCAGTGGATGGAATATCTGCCCGACACCGGCTTCGTCGACGAGGCGGGGATCATTTTCGACGAGACGCACCTGACCACCTATTACAACAGCTTTTGGGTGATCGCGGAACGGCCGGCGCCGCATCTTTCGTCTGCGGAAGCGGCCACCAACGAACCCGTCCCCGAGGTCGTGGTGGAAGAATGCAAGGACTGCATCCACGCCAGAAAGACGATCAATCAATCGCCCTGCCGTGAATGCCGCAACGCGACACCCGACGCGACCGAATCGTATTTCGTCGATCGGATGCCGGGCAGTCAGGACTGAGCGTCAAATGTGACTGGCGAAATTCGCCAGTCACCTCTCTTTTTTTCTCCCATGTCTATTTTCGCACCCGCCGTCAGTCCACGGCAACTCCTGCTGCACCGTTTTGCCGATCGGATGAAGACCGCCGATTTCATCAATCGGAAATCGGTCAGCTTCCAGGACAACAAACACCTGCCCGGATACCGCTGGTTCGAGGACAAGGAAGCCTTCTCCTCCGGGCTGGTCCAAACACTCCTTGGCAACCATTACCTCCGGCCCGGCAGACTGCTCGACCCCTTTGCGGGAACGGGAACCGCCCTGTTCGCCGGCCGGGAACTCGGCTGGAAAACGACCGGGATCGAACTGTTGCCGGTCGGACTCTTTATCGCCAAAGCCCGCGCCGCCGCCTGTCATGTGACTTCCTCACAGCTTCGACGAACGGCCAATCGCATCCTCAGCCGCATCCACGCGACCGAACGCAAAGCATCCTTCTTCCATATCCCGATTACCAACGGAGCTTTTCCCGTCGAAACCGAGCGACGTCTGAACCGATTCCTCGCCCTCTGTCGTAGCATCCGTGATCCGAACATGCAAACGCTCGTCCGGTTCGCGGGAATGGCCGTCCTGGAGGAGATCAGCTACACCCGCAAGGACGGCGCGAGCCTGCGTTGGGATCATCGCTGCGAACGAATCCTGCCCGGAAAACCGTTCAACAAAGGGCCGATCCCGTCGTTCGAGGAG